>JBKPOL010000266.1:0-6795 GCA_046733075.1 Pseudomonadota bacterium
ATCTGAACACGATCGAATGGGCCGCCCACTAGGAGACAGGCAATGGCATACAGCGACAAGGTCATCGATCACTACGAAAATCCACGCAACGTCGGCTCGTTCAACAAGAGCGAGGCGGGCGTCGGAACGGGCATGGTCGGCGCGCCCGCTTGCGGCGACGTGATGAAGCTGCAGATCAAGGTTGGCGCGGACGGACTGATCGAAGACGCCAAGTTCAAGACGTATGGCTGCGGTTCGGCCATCGCTTCGTCTTCGCTCGTCACCGAATGGGTGAAGGGCAAGACGCTCGACCAGGCGATGTCGATTCGCAATACGCAGATCGCCGAAGAGCTGGCGCTGCCGCCGGTGAAGATCCACTGCTCGATCCTCGCCGAGGACGCGATCAAGGCGGCCGTCGCCGATTACAAGGCCAAGCACGCGCCGCAACCCGGGGCGGTGGAGCACCATGCGGCCGGCGCACCGGCGTTGAACGCCGCCGACTGAACGGATCGACGAGCAACAGAACGATGGCGATCACACTTACTGAGAATGCGGCGCGGCACGTCGCGGCGCATCTTGCCAAGCGAGGCAAGGGCATCGGCCTGCGCCTCGGCGTCCGGACGTCGGGCTGCTCGGGACTCGCGTACAAGCTCGAGTACGCCGATGACATTCGCCCGGAGGACGCGGAGTTCGAAAGCCACGGGGTGCGCGTCGTGGTCGACCCGAAGAGTCTTCCGTACCTCGAGGGCACCGAGCTCGATTTCGCCCGCGAAGGATTGAACGAAGGATTCAAGTTCAACAACCCGAACGTGCAGGAGTCGTGCGGCTGCGGTGAATCGTTCAACGTTTAAAGGGTTGCGCGACTCCCCGGCAGACGTTCCGACACGCGCGGGTTAAGCGGCGGCGACGCGCCCGATCCTCCGCGCGCCCGTTCTTCGCCGTTTACCTTGGCTTGAAGGGCCGGGAGGCGGCACCCCGGTAGTTCTGACTGGTGAGATGGCGCGCCAGCCCCAACGTCCTGATCGATGATCGACTTCTCGCAGAACCACTTCGAGCTGTTCGGCTTGCCGCTTCGATACCGGATCGATGCCGTTGCCCTCGAGCGCGCCTATCGCGAGCTTCAGACGAGCGTGCATCCCGATCGCCACGCCGCGGGCAGCGATGCTGACAAGCGACTCGCGTTGCAGGCATCGGCGCGCGTCAACGAAGCCTATCGCGCGCTGCGTGACCCCGTTACTCGCGCGACGCATCTGCTGGAGTTGCGCGGCGTCACGGTCGACGCCGAAACGGACAATCGTCTGCCGGTCGAGTTTCTGACTCGCCAACTCGAGCGGCGTGAAGCGGCGGATGAAGCGCTCGATGCGCACGACGACGCGGCGCTCGCGCGAATCGTGCGCGAAGTCCGCGACGATGCATCCGCTACTGAAGCCGATGTGGCGCGCGCGTTCGACGAGAACGATCTCGAGGCCGCGCGAAGCAGGGTGCGACAGTTGCGATTCCTCGTGAAGCTCGCCGAGGATGTCGATGCGCTGCACGCGGCGGAAATCGACCGATGACGCTGTTCCAGATCTCCGAGCCCGGTGCGTCCCCGCTGCCGCACGCGCCCAAGCGCGCCATCGGCATCGATCTTGGCACCACCAATTCGCTTGTGGCGACCGTTCGCAAGGGCCTCGCCGTCGTGTTGCCGGATACCGAAGGGCGACCACTCGTGCCGTCGGTCGTGCGGTATGGCGAGGAGGGCGTGGTCGTCGGATACGCCGCGCAGGCGTGCGCGATCCGCGATCCTTCCAACACGATCGTCTCGGTCAAGCGTCTGATGGGACGAGGCTTGAACGATCTTGGCGACGATCGTCGCTATCCTTACCGTTTCGTCGAAGGTGACGGCGTGATCCGCCTCGCGACGCGCAGCGGGGTCAAGACACCCGTGGAAATCTCGGCGGAAATCCTGAGGGCCTTGCGGCTGCGCGCCGAGACGGCACTCGGTGGTGCGATCGATGGGGCGGTGGTCACGGTCCCCGCGTATTTCGACGACGCGCAGCGCCAGGCTACCAAGGACGCAGCGACGCTCGCGAACCTGCCCGTGCTGCGGCTCCTGAACGAGCCGACTGCCGCGGCGATCGCCTACGGTCTCGACAACGCGAGCGAAGGCACGTATGCCGTGTTCGACCTCGGTGGCGGCACGTTCGACATTTCCATCCTGCGTCTGTCGCGCGGCGTCTTCGAGGTGCTTGCGACCAACGGCGACTCGGCGCTGGGCGGCGACGACTTCGATCACCGGGTGTTCTGCTGGGCGCTCGAGCAGGCGAAGCTTCCGCCGCTTTCCGCCGCGGATGCGCGCAAGCTGATGACGAGTGCGCGCGACGCCAAGGAGATGCTGACCGGTCACGACGCCGCGCGCATCGCCTCCGTCCTGTCGGTCGGCGAGATCGACGCCGCGCTGACCTCGAAGACTTTCACCGAAATCACCGACACCCTCGTGCGGAAGACGCTCGGACCGGTCAAGCGCGCACTGCGCGACGCTCGGCTCACTCCCGCGGACATCAACGGGGTCGTGCTCGTCGGCGGTGCAACGCGCATGCCGCAGATCCGCCGTGCGGTCGCGGAGTTCTTCGGACAGCCGCCTCTCACCAATCTCAACCCCGACGAGGTCGTCGCTATCGGCGCCGCCGTCCAGGCGAACAAGCTCGTCGGCAACCGCGAAGGCGACGACTGGCTGCTGCTCGATGTCATCCCGTTGTCGCTCGGAATCGAGACGATGGGGGGTCTTGCCGAGAAGATCGTTCCACGCAACTCCACGATTCCCATCACCCGGGCGCAGGAGTTCACGACGTTCAAGGACGGACAGACGGCGATGTCGCTGCACGTCGTGCAGGGCGAGCGGGAAAAGGTGGCGGATTGCCGCTCGCTCGCGCGCTTCGAATTGCGCGGCATACCGCCGATGACCGCGGGCGCCGCACGCATTCGCGTGGCGTTCGAAGTGGATGCCGACGGTCTGCTGTCGGTGTCCGCCCGCGAGGAGACGTCCGGCATCGCGTCGTCGATCGTCGTCAAGCCTTCCTATGGACTGACGGACGCCGAGATCACGCGGATGCTGCAGGAATCATTCGCCCATGCCGCCGATGACGCGCAGGCGCGCGCGCTGGCGGAAACGCGGGTCGAGGCAGACCGCATCGTGTCCGCCACGGAATCGGCGCTCGCGGCCGATCCCGATCTGCTGGACGACCGCACGCGGGACGCAATCGACCGCGCGCTGGCGGATGTTCGTCGGCTCCGCGACGGGGACGATCGCGCGGCGCTCGCCAAGGCCGTCGAGGCGTTGAACGAAGCAACGGCGGATTTTGCGGCAAGTCGCATGAACCGCGGCGTTGCTCGAGCGCTCGCCGGAAAGCGCGTCGACGCGCTCGGATAGTGGGATGACCGAGATCGTGGTCCTGCCGCACGCGGAAATCTGTCCGGGCGGAAAGACGTTCGACGCGAGCCAGGGCGTGTCGGTACTCGACAACCTGCTGGAGCAGGGCATCGAGGTCGAGCATGCCTGCGAGAAGTCCTGTGCATGCACGACGTGTCATGTCATCGTGCGCGAGGGTTACGAATCGCTCTCCGAGGCTTCGGAGGACGAGGAGGATCTGCTCGATCGCGCGTGGGGCTTGACGCCCGTGTCGCGGCTGTCGTGCCAGGCGATCGTCGCCGGCGAGAAACTCGTGATCGAGATTCCGCGTTACACGATCAATTACGCCAAGGAAGCCAAGTGAGTCGAGGGGCTCGCCGATGAAATGGATCGACATCCGCGAGATTGCGATCGCGCTCGCCGAAGCTCATCCCGACGTCGATCCGACGACGGTCCGGTTCACCGACCTCCACAACTGGGTGCGCGCACTTCCCGGGTTCGACGACGATCCGCGGCACAGCGGCGAGAAGATCCTGGAAGCGATCCAGGCGGCGTGGATCGACGAGGCCAGCTGACGTTTCTCTAACGGCCCAGGGGGCCCTGAAGTGCCCTGCACCGGGGCCAGGTTCGCGCCCTTGGTCGGTCGCTCCGAGCCCCCTCGCTGTTTTCAATTTCCCGTCGGTTCGCGGCTTCCCGGGGCGCCTCCTGCCCTCACCGTTGCACAGAGGCCGGTGTGGCAAAAATCCCACAATCCTGTCGTTTCCCTTGCTTCTTCGCGGGAGGCCTTGCAACGCGCCGCCTCTCCGTCATAATGACGTTGTCATGAAACAATGACGGCGTCATAGCACTTCGTCAGTCTGTAAAGGGCAAACCCGAGCGAAAGCCGGGGACGCAAAGTTACCGGTCTACAAGGCCTTCGGGTCTCACGACAGCGGGATTACCGGACTCGTTACCGCTTCTGGCGACAGCCGGAAGCGCGGCAGGCTCCACAGAGCTTGCCCGTGGCGTACTCCACTCCCCCGGTCGTTCAGCTCTCGGCCATTCACGGAGGTGGAGATGCGGCAAGTCGAAATCCAGCGTTCCGCTTGTTCGCGGCCGCTTCGCTTTCAGTTCGAGCCATCGCGCGGTTATCGCTGCTCGGTACTGGTCGCGACGCTGCTGCTTCTCACTGCGCTCTTCGCGCCCGGGTATGCGCGGGCGCAGGGAGGGCCCTCGCACTTCGTGCTGCCCGCGACGGCTGCCGAGCACGCGAGCTTCGCGATGACGGGGGTCCGGGCGGACGTCGGCGTGTCGCGGCAGCGGCCGGTGGCGCTCGAGCTACCGAGCCTCGACGACCGCCAGAAGGCGGCGTCGACGATGCTCGTCGAGCTGTTCGACGGTCAGTCGGTGACGCTTGCCAAGGATCGCGTCGAGCGCCGGGGCGATGGCAACTACACTTGGCATGGCAAGTTAGCGGGCCATTCGAACGGCTTCGCGGTGATCACCGTCGTCGACGGCCAGGTCAGCGGCATGATCGACCTCGGCGAAACGGGTCGCGGGCAGGGCCGGTACCAGATCCAGTCGGGTTCGGATGGCATCACCGTCTTGCGCGAGATCAACGCTTCGGCGTTTCCCGACGATCACCCGAGCGCCGGTGAGCTGCAGGCGCCGAGGACCGAGACGAAGACCAAGCTTCGCGTCGCAGCCGACGGAACGGTGGAGGCGACGACCGCCGAAGGAACCATCGTCAAGGCGGATAGCGCAGCGACGATCGACGTGATGATCCTGTTCAGCAACCAGAGTGCGTCGGCGGCTGGCGCCGCCATGGGCGCCCAGGCTCAGCAGGCAGTCGATACCGCGAACCTCGTCTACGCGAACAGCGGGATCACGACGCGCCTGCGTCTCGTGTATGCGGGTCCCGCGAACTACGACGAAAGCGGCGACTTCAACACCGATCTCAACCGCCTCACGAGCGGCACCGACGGCTACATGGATAACGTGGCCGCGCTTCGCGACAGCTACGGCGCGGACCTCGTCAGTCTGTTCGTCGAGAATGGCCAGTATTGCGGGCTCGGATGGATCGGCCCGAGCGCCGCCTATGCTTTCACCGTCATTAATCGTGGCTGCGCGTCGGGCAACCTCAGCTACCCGCACGAGCTCGGCCACAACTTCGGTGCGCGTCACGACGTGTACGTCGACTCGGCAACCACACCCTATTCGTACGGCCACGGCTGGGTCGACGTGGGCCAGGGCTGGCGCGACGTGATGGCGTACAACAACGCCTGCGCTGCTTACGGGACGAATTGCGTGCGTATCGCGTACTTGTCGAACCCCAGCGTCACCTACGGCAGCCCGCCCGACCCGACCGGCTCGACGTCGACGGCAGACACGGCACGCGTGCACAACCAGAATGCGTTGACCGTCGCAAACTTTCGCGCATCGAAGCAGGGCGGCGGAACGCCCAGCTGCACGTGGTCGCTCTCCCCGGGAAGCGCGAGCGTGGGCGCGGCCGTGGGCACCGGTTCGATCGGCGTGACGACGCAAGCGGGTTGCGCCTGGAATGCGGCGAGCAATGCGGGCTGGCTCACGACCGGTGCGAGCTTATCCGGAGCGGGAACCTTCAGCTACTCGTACGGCGCGAACAGCGGACCCGCCCGCAGCGGCACGATCACCATCGGCGGCGTTGCATTTAACGTTTCGCAGGCGTCCGGCTGCACCTACGCCCTCAGCACGAGCTCGGCGTCGACGACGGCGAGCGGAGGTTCGGGCAGCACGACGCTCTCGACGACGGCCAGCTGCTCCTGGACGGCTTCGAGCAGCGCGGCATGGCTGGCCGTGACGTCCGGAAGCAGCGGCTCGGGGAACGCAACGGTGACCTACACGGTTGCTACGAACACCGGTTCTGCGCGCTCGGCAAACCTGACGATCGGTGGCCAAACGCTGCTCGTGTCCCAGGCGGCGGCAACGACCGTCACGCAGGCATCCGCGCTCGCCTCGATCACTCCGGCGAGCATGGACTTCGGCACCGTCGTCGTCGGCAAGGCGAGTTCGGCGAAAACGGCGATCCTGTCGAACGCGGGCGGCGGTTCGCTCACCGTCTCGTCGGTTGCGCTCGGCGGCGCGAACGTCGGAGATTTCGCATTGGCAGGCACGTGCGCTTCCGGCGCGACGCTCTCCGCAGGCCAGTCCTGCACGATCAGCGTGACGTTCAGGCCCACGCAGATCGGCCCGCGTACCGCGTCGATTTCGGTGACGACGTCAGCCGGAAGCGCCAATATCTCGGTCGTCGGGACCGGCGGCAAGAAGGGCGGACGCAGATAACCCGGGTTAGGAAAAAAGAGGGGGCGACTCGTCTCGCCCCCCATTCACTTCACCAACGGAGTTCTCACTGTTCAGCATTCAGCAACTTGCAGGCCAAGGCCGCAAGTTGCTGAATGCTTGTGCAGTTG
>JBKPOL010000267.1:0-6046 GCA_046733075.1 Pseudomonadota bacterium
GCGCACATTTGGCCGGTGTCGTTCACCCCATAGCCGAAACTCTGCGCGCCGCGATTCAATGTGCGGATGCGCGTCGCGATGTTACGCTCTTGCAACGACAGCGGTCTTTGATGCGAAAGCGGTCGACGCCTTGAGGGCGCGAGGCATTGCGTGACTCGCCCCTCTTGCTTTGGCGCGGTGCGAACGGGCAAGAATAGCGCTTCGCGCGCTCGGTTGCCCTTAGTGAAACTCACGCTGGCTGGGCCAGGATCATGATCAAGGCGCAACCGGGCATCAACGGCGCACGTCTCTGGCAGTCCCTGATGGAATTGGCGCGCATCGGCGCAACGCCCAAAGGCGGTGTCGCACGTCTCGCGTTGACCGACCTGGATCGGGAGGCCCGGGATTGGGCGATAGCGCGCGCGACCGAAATGGGCATGATGACCGCCGTCGATCGCATCGGCAACATCTTCATGCGCCGCTTCGGTCGCGACGCAAGCCGTTCTCCTGTCATGTCGGGCTCGCACATCGACACGCAACCCAACGGCGGCAAGTTCGACGGCAATTACGGCGTCCTCGCCGCGCTGGAAGTCGTGAGAACACTGAACGAGCACGCGATCGAGACCGAGGCGCCGGTCGAGGTCGCGATTTGGACCAACGAGGAAGGGTCGCGGTTCGTTCCCGTGATGATGGGCTCGGGCGTCTTTTGCGGTGCATTCGCGCTCGAGCACGCCTACGCCGCGCGCGACGTCGGCGGCCTGTCGGTGCGCGACGAGCTCGAGCGGATAGGTTACGTCGGACAGGAAACGCCGGGACGTCATCCGATCGGGTGCTACTTCGAAGCCCATATCGAACAAGGCCCGGTATTGGAAGATGCATCAACCGTCATTGGCGTCGTCGACGGCGGCTTGGGCCTGCGCTGGTACGACTGTACGGTGACCGGGACGGAATCACATGCCGGGTCGACACCGATGGGAGCGCGTCGCGATGCTCTGATGGTCGCAACGCGCGTGATGCAGGAGGTCGTCGCGCTCGGCCACCGCAATGCACCCCATGGCCGCGGCACCGTTGGCTATGTCAACGTGTTTCCCAACAGCCGCAACGTGATTCCCGGAGAGGTTCGCTTCTCGATCGACTTGCGCAACGCCGACGTCGAAGGTCTCGATCGCATGGACGACGAGCTCCGCCTGTTCATCGATCGCGCGCGGCACGAAAGCGGGCTGGCCATCGACGTGCAGCAGGTCGCGCACTATCCGCCGTGCCCGTTCGACCCCGGCTGCGTCGACGTCGTCCGACGCATGGCCGAGAAGCACGGGTACAGCCACATGAACGTGACCTCCGGCGCGGGCCACGACGCGATATACGTTGCGCGCGTCGCGCCGACCGCAATGATCTTCATCCCGTGCAAGGGCGGCATCAGTCACAACGAGATCGAAGACGCCGATCCGGCGCATGTCGAGGCAGGCGCCAACGTGTTGCTTCACTGCATTCTCGAGCAAGCGGGTATCGCCAAAAGGTAGAGTCGCGCAAACGGCAGAGTCGATGCGCACGTGTGTGGCGACCGGACGTTCGTTTCCGACTGCGATGACATTCGGCCCGGACGGCAACGCCGCCTTGCCGAACTGGCACGATCAAGCGGGCCGGCGCGGAAGCGGTCTGTTTCGCGCTCACGTGTCGGCAATCGCAGCGCTTCGCGGCACACGGGCGCTAGAATGCCCGCTGACGCGCGTCTCGGCTCTTGCTGCCGAAACGCAGCGCACAACTATTACTCGAAGGAGGTCGTCAATGACGAAGCAAGGAGGATGTCTGGCCGCCCTACTGGGCGCGCTGATGCTTGCGGCGGTGCTCGGCACGCCGATCGCCTCGGCCCAGGGACAGAAGGTCCTCAAGTTCATACCGCAGGCCGACTTGCGGATCCTCGATCCCATCACGACCACCGCGTACATCACGCGCAATCACGGCTACATGGTCTATGACACGCTCTTCGCGACCGATGCCAAGTTCCAGGTGCAACCGCAGATGGTGGACAAGTACGAAGTCAGCAACGACAAGCTGACCTACACGTTCACGCTGCGCGACGGCCTCAAGTTCCACGACGGGCAACCGGTGCGCTCCGCCGATTGCATCGCTTCCGTGGAGCGCTGGGCAAAGCGGGATGCGCTCGGGCAGAAACTAGCCGAGGTTACCGATTCGTGGAAGGCCGTCGATGACAAGACCTTCACGCTCAAGCTGAAGCGACCTTTCCCGCTCGCGCTCGAGGCGCTCGCAAAGCCGTCGTCGAACGTGCCGTTCATCATGCCCGAGCGCATCGCGAAAACGGACGCGTCGACCAACATCACCGACCCGATCGGCTCCGGTCCGTTCAAGTTCGTCAAGGAAGAATGGGTGCCCGGCAGCAAGGTCGTCTACGTGAAGAACACCGATTACGTTCCACGGAAGGAAGCGCCGTCGTGGGCCGCGGGCGGCAAGGTCGTGAAGGTCGATCGCGTGGAGTGGATCTATATCCCGGATTCCGCGACCGCGGCTGCTGCACTCAATGCGGGCGAAGTCGACTGGTGGGAGCAGATGCCCCCGGACCTGATTCCGGTGCTCGCCAAGAACAAGAGCGTCAAGGTCGAGAACATCGATCCTCTGGGCTCGATGGGCCTGCTCCGCTTCAACTTCCTGTATCCGCCGTTCAACAATCAGAAGATGCGGCAAGCCATCCTGTACGCGATCGATCAGAACGATTACGTCCTGGGCATCGCCGGTGATGCCAAGAACGGTCACCCGTGTTATTCGTTCTTCACGTGCGGCACGCCGCTGGCGAGCGAAGTGGGCGCCGAGCCCTTGAAGGGCAAGCGTGATTTCGAGAAAGCGAAGCAGCTGATCAAGGAAGCGGGGTACAAGGGCGAGAAGATCGTCATCATCGATGCGACCGATCAGCCGATCGTCCATTCGCAATCCCTGCTCACGGCGGAGGCGCTGCGCAAGCTCGGACTGAACGTCGACCTGCAGGCAGGCGACTGGGGCACGCTCATCACCCGCCGCTCGTCGAAGGAGCCCCTCGACAAAGGCGGATGGTCGATCTTCCACACGTGGCTCGTGGGCCCCGACGTGACGTCTCCCGCCGTCAATTTCGCCGTTCGCGGTTCGGGTCAGAAAGGATGGTTCGGTTGGCCGGAAGACGCGAAGATCGAGGAATTGCGCGAAGCGTGGTTTGCGGCGACCGATGCCGCCGCTTCGAAGAAAGCCGCGGATGCCGTGCAGGCGCGTGCGTTCGACTTCGTGCCCTACGTACCCACGGCGCAGTTCATTCTTCCGACCGCGTATCGGACGAACCTGACCGGCATGATCATCGCTCCCATGACCTTGATGTGGAACGTCGAGAAGCGGTAGAAGCGGCTTCATGAACCGGCTGTTCGCCGCGCTTTCCTGACATCGCTTCTCTTTCGTTCGCGACGGGCGCGTGAGCGCGGATGACTGCCTACGTCATCCGCCGCCTCCTTTCCACCCTCGTCGTCATGGCGGTGGTTGCGTTCGTCGTGTTCTCGCTGCTTTACCTGACACCGGGTGATCCCGCGGCCGTCATCGCAGGCGACATTGCCACGAGCGAGGACATCGCGCGGATCCACGAGCGGCTCGGCCTCGACGATCCGTTCCTCGTCCAGTTCGGGCGCTGGGTCCGCGCGCTCGCGCATGGCGACCTCGGCACGTCGATCTTCACCAATCTTCCGGTCACGCAGCTGATCGCTCAGCGCGTCGAGCCGACGCTTTCGCTCACGCTGTGCACGCTCGTCGTCGCAATCGCCGTTGCAGTGCCGATGGGCGTCCTCGCCGCTGCGAAGGCAGGCACCTGGTTCGATCGCGCGGTGATGGCGTTTTCGGTTCTCGGCTTCTCGGTGCCGGTGTTCGTGCTGGCTTACATCCTGATCCTCACGCTTTCGGTCCAACTCGACTGGCTGCCGGTGCAGGGGTATCGCAACTTTCGTGACGGCGTCTGGGAGTGGTTGCGCCACCTGATCTTGCCGAGCATTGCGCTCGGCACCGTGTATGTCGCGTTGATCGCGCGCATGACGCGCGCAAGCATGCTCGACGTCCTGTCACAGGACTACGTGCGGACCGCGCAGGCGAAAGGTCTTGCGCCTGATCAAGTGCTGCTTGGACACGCTCTCAAGAACGCCGCCATTCCGATCGTGACGATTATCGGCATTGGCGTTGCGCTGCTCATCAGCGGCGCGATCGTGACCGAAACGGTATTCGCCCTCCCCGGCATCGGCCGGCTCACGGTGGACGCGATCCTCCGCCGCGACTATCCGATCATCCAGGGCGTGACACTGCTGTTTTCCGCCGTCTACGTGCTGGTGAATCTGGCCGTCGACTTGTCGTATGCGCTGTTCGATCCACGCATTCGATACTAATGCAGACCACTACGCTTACCGTACCGGCAATCGCGACGAAGTCGGTCTCGCCCACCTGGCAACGTTTTCGTGACGCATTCCGCCGGCATCCGATGGCAATCGTTGGTGGCGTCATCCTGGCCATCATGATCGTGATCGCCTTGCTTGCACCGTACCTCGCGACTGTCGATCCGCAGGCGGTTTCGCCCGCGAAGCGTTTGAAGCCCCCGTCGTATGCTTACTGGTTCGGAACCGACATGCTCGGTCGGGACGTCTACAGCCGCGTTGTCTACGGCGCGCGCATCTCGCTGATCGTCGGGCTTGCGGTGGCGCTGTTGTCCACGGTACTCGGCATCGTGATTGGCGTGCTGACGGGCTACATCCGCTGGCTCGATCCGATCGTGATGCGCGTCATGGACGGCCTCATGTCCATCCCATCGGTGCTTCTCGCCATCGCGCTGATGGCGTTGACGAAAGCGAGCGTCGGGAACGTCATCGCGGCGATCACGCTTTCGGAAGTCCCGCGGGTGGTGCGCCTGGTGCGCGGTCTCGTGCTGTCGTTGCGCGAGCAACCGTACGTCGAGGCGGCGATCGCCGCGGGTACGACGCTGCCGCGCCTGTTGACGCGGCACATACTGCCGAACATCGTCGCACCGCTGCTCGTGCAAGGCACGTACGTATGCGGCTCGGCGATGATCACCGAAGCGATCCTCTCGTTCATCGGGGCGGGAACGCCGCCGAACATCCCGAGCTGGGGCAACATCATGGCGGAGGGCCGCAGCCTGGTCCAGATCGCCGGCTACCTGATCATCTTTCCGGGTATCTGCCTTTCGATCACGGTGCTCGCCGTCAACCTGCTCGGCGACGGCATGCGCGACGCGCTCGACCCGCGGCTTGCGCGGCGCATCTGATGAAGGCTGCCGCCGCACCGGCCAATCTGCTGGAGGTCGACGACCTCACCACGCATTTCTTCACGCGTGACGGCGTCGTGCGGGCCGTGGACGGCGTGTCGTTCCGCGTCAACCGCGGAGAAACGCTCGCGATCGTTGGAGAATCGGGGTGCGGCAAGAGCGTTACTTCGTTGTCGATCATGCGGCTGATCGCGTCTCCTCCCGGACGAATCGTCAGGGGACGCGTCCTGTTCGAAGGCCATGATCTGCTGCAGCTGCCGGAAGCGGCGATGCGCAAGGTCCGCGGCAACGCCATCTCGATGATCTTCCAGGAGCCGTCAACGTCGCTGAACCCTGTGCTGACGATCGGCCATCAGGTCGCTGAGGCGCTCGTCGTCCATCGCGGATTGTCGCGAGCGCAGGCGGCCTCGCGCACAATCGAGCTGTTGCGGCTGGTAAAGATGCCGGAAGCTGCGCGCCGTGCGTCGCAATACCCGCATCAGCTGTCTGGCGGGATGCGCCAGAGAGTCATGATTGCCATGGCGCTCGCCTGCGAGCCGCGCCTGCTGATCGCCGACGAGCCGACGACCGCGCTCGACGTGACGATCCAGGCGCAGATCCTCGACCTCATGCGCGAATTGCAGCAGAAGACCGGCACCGCCATCGTGCTCATCACGCACGATCTCGGCGTTGTGGCCGAGATGGCCGAGCGCGTCGTCGTCATGTATGCCGGACGCAAGGTCGAGGAAGCGTCAGTCCTCGAATTGTTCGCGCGCCCGCGACACCCGTACACGCGGG
>JBKPOL010000268.1:0-4553 GCA_046733075.1 Pseudomonadota bacterium
GCTCAAGTCCCACTAAAGCGATAGCCACGGCGACCACCGGCGTGCCAATCACCATGATTAGCGCGGCGGCATAGTTCGACCAAATGAAGAGCGGCAGCCGGAACCAGGTGAGCCCCGGCGCGCGCATCTTGTGGATCGTCACGATGAAGTTGAGGCCCGTGAGGATCGACGAGAAGCCGACGACGAAGACGCCGGCGAGCACGTAGATCACGTGGGTATTGGAGAACATCGTCGAGAACGGTGCGTAGAACGTCCAGCCGGTGTCGACACCCCCGACGAGCATGGCGGCGATGGTGAAGATTCCCCCGAACACGTACAGGTACCAGCTCGCGAGGTTGAGCCGGGGAAACGCGAGATCCCGTGCGCCGATCATCAACGGGACGAGGAAGTTGCCGAGGGTCGCGGGAATCGACGGGATCAGGAAGAACCACACCATGATCACGCCGTGCATCGTGAAGAGCTTGTTGTACGTGTCCGCCGAGACAAGATCGCCGGCGGGCGTTGCGAGCTCGATCCGCATGAGGGTGGCGGAGGCGCCCCCCACGAAGAAGAACGCCGTGATCGACAGCGCATAGAGGATTGCAATGCGCTTGTGATCGTCCGTGGTGAGCCATGCGCGAAGGGAGGATCCGTTGTCGAGGTACCCATCGACCGTTGCGGTTGACGACGCCGGATATCGCGCACGCGTGTTCGATGAGGGGAGCGCCGTCCGATCGCGGAAGCGTCCCGCCGTGCCTGGGCTGCTCATCGCGGGCGCTCCCGTGTGTTGGCGAGGCTCTTGATGTACGCGATGAGATCGAGAATTTCCTCGTCGCCGATCTGGCCTGCGAACGACGGCATGATCGGTTCGTAACCTGCTGCCACTTCTTTGGTGGGAACGAGTATGGAATCGCGGACATAGCGTTCGTCGGCAATCACCGTCGATCCATCGGCGAGCGGAACGATGCGGCCGAAAAGACCCACGAGATTCGGCGCATGGACGGCCGCGCTCTCGCCATGACAACCGCTGCAGCCGAACTGACGGAACAGCGCTTCGCCGCGGCCGGCCATGTCGGGGGCGCCTCGATGTGCGTCGAGCCAGCGGGCGAACTCGGCCGGCTCCATTACGACGACGTCGCCATGCATGCGCGAATGATCGGTGCCGCAGTATTCAGCGCAGAAGAGATGGAACCGGCCCACCTGCGACGGCGTGAACCACATTTCGGTGAAGCGACCAGGCAGGACGTCCTGCTTCAAACGGAACGCCGGCACGAAAAAGCTGTGAATGACGTCCTGGGAGGTCATGACGAGCTTGATCGGCTGGCCGCGCGGCACGTGCACCTCGTCGATTTCCCGCTGACCCCCGGGATGTTGCAGTTCCCACATCCACTGCTTCGCGACGACATAGAGCTCGAGGGCGTTTGGAGGTGCTGCGGCGCGCGCGACATAGACGCGCGCAGCCCACGCGAAGGCGGCAAGGAAGAGCAGCAACGGTGTGAGCGTCCACGCAATCTCGATGCGTGTTCGCGTTCGCGCCTGCCTCCGGGCGTCATCCTCGTGCCGTGGAGCGGGCGACCCGGCACGATAGCGGATGCCGAACACGACCATCGTCACGAAGATGGCGATCGCAACCGTTCCGGTGACTGCCGTGACCGCGTAGAACAGGTGATCGACGCGCGGCGCGATCGTCGATGCCTCTGGCGGCAACGGCAGCCAGCTCATGACCGTCGA
Organism: Pseudomonadota bacterium; assembly: GCA_046733075.1. Classification (GTDB taxonomy): domain Bacteria; phylum Pseudomonadota; class Gammaproteobacteria; order Burkholderiales; family Casimicrobiaceae; genus VBCG01. Next base: position 1,711 of record JBKPOL010000268.1, read on the forward strand.
GCCGCGCGGCGCTCCGAACGGCGGGACCGAAGCACATAGGCGGCAAGCGCCAACAGCACGACGATGGCGACGAGACGAACGGCATTCATCGCAGCGAACGTGTAACGGCCGGTGTGCGGGTCGTAGTGGTAGCAGAGGAGCCAGCGAGCTGGCGGTGGTGCCCGGTCCTCCCCGGTCACTGCCGGGCGGTTCTCGACGGCAGTGACGGCCGGCGTCTTCAGGCCATTCGCCGAAGCGGTGGTTAAACCGCCGGCGGCAAGAAGCGCCGCACGCAACGACATGGGGGAAAATGCGACGCCATTCAGCGTTCGCGTCACCCGCCCTTCGCTCGAAACTACGGCCACGCCGGACGCATGCGCATACTCGCGGTGGTCTGCGTCATATGCATAGCGATAGCCGAGCGCGCCCGTCACAGCATCGATCGACGCGGCATCGCCCGTCAGGAAGTGCCAGCCGGTATCGGCTCCCCCCGCCAGCACGTCGCGCTTCTTCGCGTTGGCCGCCTTCGGTGCATCGAGGGGATCGATGCTCAGCACGACGATTTCGACGTCGCGCCCGACGCGCACTCGACTGTTCACGAGCGCTTGCGCGAGTCCATGCAGAACCGTCGTGCATAGGTTGGAGCAGCCGTAGTAGGCCGGCACGACGATCGCCGCGCGCGCACGCCAGTAGTCGCCGAGCCGAACGCGTTGCGCATTCTCGTCGAGGAAGGGCGTATCGGCAGGGAGGAGGGCGCCTGCCGTGGGTGCGAAGTCGATCCGATCGACGGGCGGGAGCTCGCCGGGCGTTGCCGTCGAGGCCTGCGGCAACGCCAGCAGCAGCGCGAGGAGCGCCGAGCGGAGAATGAAGCGGGCTAACGCGCGGGGCGCCGCTTGGATGCCTCTGCTCATTGCGAGCGCCTTTGCGCCTGCTCGGCGTACAGCGCCATCGCACGCTCAATGGGGACGCGCGCGATGCGACGATCAGCATCGACCCAGCCATACTCGCCGATCAGTTGCCGCTTTTCCGCCCGGAACGTCGCGATATCTTCGGCAGGCGTCGCTTGCAGGCGGACATGTCCCGCAATCGCGGGTGGATCCCGGAAACCGGCTGCGAGACGGGGCGCGGGGTGATCGCCATTCCCCGCGTGAATGGCGACAAACGCCGCAGCCACTGCAAAGGCGATGGCGGCGACGATTGCGATCGCGCCGGCGGAGATGCCGACAACGCTTACGTGATCGTGCATCACGCGCGTGCTTCCGGCATTGGCGTCAGCCATGCGCCGATGCCTCCCGTGCCGGCGCGCTCGATCGCGGAAGGGCGTCTCGTTCGACGAGGGCCGCCGTCACCGCGAGGAACACGCCGCCTTGCGCGACCAGCACGACCGCGTCCAGCCAATGGAGGGTGAAACCGCTGGCACGCAAAGACGGCAACGTCAACCACGCGCAGTCGAGCCACTGGCCGAGCAACGCGAGGCCGCAGATCGTTGCAAGAAGTCCTCCACGCATCTTCAGCGATCGAAACAGCATGGCGACGACGGGCAACGCGAACTCGAGCGCGACGACGGCCACGCCCAGCCATACCCAACTCGTGCGGGCGCGCGGGTAATACCACGCGATTTCGCTCGACAGGTCTTCACCCCACACGATCAGGTATTGGGTGAACGCGATGTACGCCCACATCATCGTGAACGTCAGCAGCAAGTTGCCGAGGTCACGATAATCGCCGGCCGTCGCCTCCGTTTGATGCCTTTGGCCCGTGGCCGGTGATTGCCTCGCACTTGGAGGTAACTGCCTCGCGCCTGTGGCCGATGGTTGTGTCGCGCCTGGCGGCAATGATTGCGTTGAGCCTGCGCGCAATGATCGATGACTCCCGCCTGCGGGGAATGATCGGTGACTCGGGCCTGTTCGAAGCACCATGAAGGGCACCGCGAAACCGAACGCCGCGATGAATTGCGCAACGCCGAGGCGAAGGCCGATCGCCGTTGATGTCCAATCGGGCACGAGCGATGCGATCCAGTCATACGCGGCAATCGTGACGGTGCCGAGATAGATAAGAAGTCCGGCGACCGAGATTCGGCGTATCGCGCGTCGCCCGGCCTCGGTGCGATCACGCAGGCGCGCTGCAAGCATCAAGGCGAGCGCGCTCCATGCGGCCGGCCAGACGGGGTTGCGAACGACGAACCCCGGCGTGTTGAGGAACCACCGTCTCGCCTGCAGCAACTCGTCGCTCCCGGCGTCCGCTCGCGCCCACGGAAAGAGGTGCGGCAAGCCGAAGAGGAGCGGCACTGCGAGCAGCGCGACGATCGGAAGCGTCAGCATCGACGCCTCCAGAACCGGTCGAAGCACGTCACCCCATTCGCCTCCGGTCAGCTCGTGAATCATCACGTTCGCCATGGCTCCGAGCGCGATTCCGAGGAGGAACAGCCATGTCGGCAGCCATGCCTCGAAGAAACGCTGCGCATCGAAGACGCCGGCCAGAATGGCGATGACGAGCGCCACGATCCCCACGGTCGCGCTGCGCCTTGACACGCTTGGGAGTGCACGCCACCAAATCATCATCGCGGTCCGTTCGATGGGGTTGCAAGCGTCGAAAGGTGCGCGCGGTCGCTTTCCGCAAGCTTCGTTGCGGGCACTTGCTGGCTGAATTGGAGTGCGCGAATGTAGGCGACGATCGCGAGCCGATCCGATGGCGGCACGCGGTCGGCATACGAATGCATCCCACCATAGCCTTCGGTCATGACCGCATAGAAGTGCGCATCGCTCGCTTCACGCAGCCGGTCGCTATGGAACGAGGGCGGATGCGGAAATCCCCGGCGCGCCACCATTCCATCGCCATCGCCGGCGATGCTGTGGCAGGGAGAG
>JBKPOL010000269.1:0-10297 GCA_046733075.1 Pseudomonadota bacterium
CCCTTGCACAGCGCCACTGGTTTCCCGGCTCGGTGTTGTGGCCCGCCCTGTTCGCAGTCGCGTTTCTCGTCGTGGCCGGCGTGCTGATCGGATTCCTGGTATTGCGCCGCCGCGGCGTCTACTTTTCGCTTCTCACGCTCGCGTTCACCGCGCTCACGTTCTCCGTGGCGTTCCGCTGGAGCACGTTCACCGGTGGCGAAAGCGGCCTCGGTGGGGTTACGCGTGCAAGCTGGCTCGGCATCGACCTCGAGAACGCCTGGGTCTACTACGCGCTGGTCGCGCTCCTCGGCGTTGGCATCGTCGGCGTACTCCAGCGGTTCCATCGCTCGCCGATTGGTTCGGTCCTCATTGCAATTCGCGAAAACGAGCAGCGCGCGCAATTCATCGGCTATCCGACACAGCGTTACAAGCAGATCGCCTTCACCGTCTCGGCGGTGCTCTGCGGCTTCGCCGGCGTTCTATCCGTCTTCCATCATCGCTTCGCGTCGGCCGATCCGACCAACGTCACATTTTCCGGCGCGCTGCTCGCGATGGTGATCATCGGCGGGATGCGCAGCCTGCTCGGACCGGCGCTCGGCGCATTGTTCTATATCCTGTTCCAGGAATTCCTGTCCATCTGGACGGCGAACTGGCTGCTTTTCTTCGGTCTGCTGTTCGTGGGCTTCGTGATTTATTCACCGACGGGACTCGTCGGCGTGTGGCGGCGCTTCACCGAACCCATGCGGGCGAAGGTCGTCGAGGCGGCCGCGATGTCCGGCCGTCGCATCGAGCAGGGCGTGCCGCTGCCACCGTTCCTCACGCATGCAATGCAACGGACGCCGGAGCCGGTCCTCGAAGTTCGCGATCTCGCGAAAGCGTTCGGCGGCATCCACGCGGTCGCGGACGCGAGCTTCACCGTGCAGCCGGCGACGCTGCATGCGCTGATAGGTCCCAACGGCGCGGGCAAGACGACGGTATTCAATCTCGTCTCCGGGATGTTCGCACCCGACCGTGGCACGGTCACGCTCCATGGCGTCGCAATCACAAGGCTTTCCCCGCATCGCACCGTCGCTGCCGGTCTCGCGCGCTCGTTCCAGATCACCAACCTGTTTCCCGGTGTGTCGATCCACGAGAACCTGCGCCTCGCGGTGCAGGCGCGCGATCCGTCCCACTTCAACGGATGGTCCGATGTGCGTTCGATCGAGCGCGTGACGAAGCGGACGTCCGAGCTGATCCATTTCCTCGGCCTGACCGGCATCGAGAACGCCGACGCGGGAACGCTCTCTTACGGCGGCCAGCGTCTGCTCGACATGGGTCTTGCACTCGCCTCTGCTCCCGGCGTGCTGATGCTGGACGAACCGCTCGCGGGACTCGCCGCTGCAGAGCGCGAACGCGTGGCGAACCTGGTCAAGCGCATCTCGACCGATATTCCGGTGCTGCTCGTCGAGCACGACATCGACCGCGTATTCGCGCTCGCCGATCGCGTGACCGTGATGAACAACGGTCGCGTGCTCGTGGATGGCACCGCGGAGGACGCGCGACAGAACAAGGCGGTGCAGGAGATCTACATCGGCACTGGCGCCGCCGCGCTGGCCGCCCGGCCGCGTGGTCATGCGGAGCAGGCGCGCGCACCCGAGTTGCTCGCGCTCCGCGGTGTTGATGCGTTCTACGGCAAGAGCCATATCGTGCGCGGTGCGTCGCTCGTCGTGCACGAGAACGAGATCGTCGCATTGCTCGGCCGCAACGGTGCGGGCAAGTCGACGCTGTTGAAGACGATCATCGGCATCGTTCCCGCGGCCGGCGGCTCCATTGCATTGGCGGGAGACGAGGTGGCGACACGTCCGCCGGCCGAGAACGCGCGCCGCGGCATTGGCTATGTGCCGCAGGGCCGGGCGCTCTTCGCGGGGATGAGCGTCCGCCACAACCTCGAGCTCGGACGCCTGAAGCGCCAGGGCGGCGGCGCCGCCTGGACGGAAGAAAAGATAGTGACGTTCTTTCCGCGGCTCGCCGAGCGCATGGAGACGCCGGCTGATTATCTGTCGGGCGGCGAGCAGCAGATGGTCGCAGTCGCGCGTGCATTGTCCGGCCATGTGCGCGTGCTGCTGCTCGACGAGCCGTTCGAGGGATTGGCGCCCTCGGTCGTCGAGGAGCTGTTCGAAGCGTTCGACAAGCTGCGCCGCGAGCTCGCGATCGTGATCGTCGAGCACAACCTTGATCTGGTGCTTGCTCTCGCGGACCACGCGTGCGTGCTCGAGCGGGGCAGCGTGATCCATGACGGTCCGGCCGAGGCCCTGCGGCAGGATCTCGACCTGCGCAAGCGGGTGCTGTGGATGTGAGCGCCGGTCATTTCGTCGAGCGTTGGATAACGCGTGCGAGGCATTGCACACCTTCGCGGATCAGCGCGTCGGTTGCGCATCCGTATCCGATCACCAAGGCAGGTGGACTTTGACGAGGCCGTGCGCGATAGCGCGCCGCACCGAACAGACGGATCGACGACTGCTCCGCCTCGGCGACGACTGCGCTTTCGTCAGTGCGGCCAGGCAGGTCCATCATGAGGTGCAATCCAGCTGCGACGCCGCCGATTCTCAGGTCCGGCAGGAACTCTGCGACTGCCGCTGTCAGCAGGTCGCGTCGTCGTCGATAAACCTGGCGCATCCTTCGCAGGTGGCGATCCATCTCGCCGGAGTCGAGAAAGTCGGCAAGGGCGAGTTGATCGATCGTCGGCGAGCCGCCATCGGCAAACGCTTTCAACGCGGCGAGTTCCGAGGCGACTTGCTCGGGTGCCATCAGCCACCCGAGGCGTAGCGCCGGCGAAAGGATCTTGCTGCCGGTGCCCACGTAGACGACGCGATCCGGTGCGAGCCCCTGCAGTGCCCCCAGCGGTTCGCGGTCGTAACGGAACTCCGCATCGTAGTCATCTTCGATGATCCACGCGTCCCGCTTCGCGGCCCATGCCAGCAGCGCCGCCCGTCGATCCGGGGTCATTCCGGCCCCCGTCGGATACTGGTGGGACGGCGTTACAAGCACGGCCAGAGCGCGCGTTCTCGCGAGGCGCTCGACGACGAGCCCCCGATCGTCGACTGGAATGGAATGCGCAGTCATGCCGATGGTCCGGCAACGCCGCGCGACGTCGCCGTATCCGGGATCTTCGATTGCGACGCTCGTCACGCCGCGTGATTTGAGGAATCGCGTCATCAAATCGATGCCCTGCGCGAACCCGTTGCACAAGACGATCGACTCTGCGTCGCCCACGGTTGCTCGCGAGCGGGCGAGGAAGGCCGCGAGCGCTGCGCGTGTCGCACGCGGACCTTGCGGTTCGGGATATCGAAACGCGCTGTTGCCTGCTGCTCCGTATACGCGGCGCAAGCTCGCGAACCACGCGCGTCGCGGAAACGATGCGACGTCCGGCGTGCCCGGCCGGAAGTCGTAACGAGGCTCGGTGATGGGAAGCGCGGCTACGCGCGGTTGCGCCGCCTCCGTCCGAATCGCGGCCACGCGCGTGCCCGAACCACGCATCGACGTGAAATAACCTTCGGCGATCAATTGCTCGTAGCACTCGACGACGACGCCGCGCGAAACGCCAAGGTCAGCCGCGAGCGCGCGCGTCGAAGGAAGCGGCAGATCCCCACGCAAACGGCCCGTGCGGACCGCTGTTCGCATCTCGCGCTCGAGTTGCACGTGCAGCGGAACGTTGCTCGTGCGATCGACGGGCAGCAACAGTTCGCTCGTGGAAGTGGTCTTCACAAAAAACTCGCAATTGGTTCTTGTTGAAGGTCCACTCTAGCACCTATAGTGGCGCCGTGTTCGAGCTCCATTCGTTCATTTCGTGGCCGCACACCGACGCGGGGTAGGCCTGTCGACGGGCCTGCGTCGTCCGCACCGTGACGTCGGCGGTCCCGCGCAAGCCAGGCTTCGCCTCGTCGTCTTCGATCCTTCGAACGCCGTTGCCGGTCGGCACGTCGCTCGAGCCGTTTGAATCCACACAAAGGAACACAGTCATGGCACAGGCAGCAGTCAAGCGAATTCCCGATGGCATGCACTCGTTGACACCTCACCTTGTTTGCGCCGGCGCGGCTGACGCAATGGCGTTCTACAAGAAGGCCTTCAACGCCGTCGAGACGGCCCGCATGCCCGGTCCCGACGGCAAGCTGATGCATGGCGCAGTGCGCATCGGCGACTCGACGCTCATGCTGGTCGATGAGAATGTTCAGTGCGGAATGCTCGGACCGAAGGCATTGAAGGGCTCGCCGGTCACGATCCACTTGTATGTAGACGATGCCGACGCGACGATGGCGCAGGCAGTGGCCGCCGGTGCGAAGGTCACGATGCCGGTCGCGGACATGTTCTGGGGCGATCGGTACGGCGTGCTCGAAGATCCGTACGGCCATCGCTGGTCCGTTGCGACGCACCTGCGGGATCTGAATTCGGAGGAGATTCGGGAAGGCATGGCCAGAATGAGCGAACAGCCGATGTCGGCCTGACATAAGGAACGGCGCGTTCCACCACGCGCGTTTGCTCCGACTTTCACTTCTACAACTATGGAAGACTGAAGATGGATTACATCGATGGATTCGTTGCCGCTGTCCCGACCGCCAATCGCGAGCGCTTCAAGAAACATGCGCAGGAAGCGGCGGCGATATTCAAGGAGTGCGGCGCGCTGCGCGTCGTGGAATGCTGGGGCGACGACGTGCCGCAGGGCAAGTTGACGTCGTTTCCCATGGCCGTGCAATGCAAGGAGGATGAGACGGTCGTGTTTTCATGGATCGTGTGGCCGTCGCGACAGGCACGTGACGCAGGCATGAAGAAGATGATGGACGATCAGCGATTGAAGCCCGAGACGATGCCGTTCGACGGCAAGCGGATGATCTACGGGGGCTTTCAGGTCGTGGTCGACGTGTGACGTGGCGGCGGGCGCGTTCCCGCATGCCGAATGCGAGCCGGGGTGTCACGCCGGCTCGTCATCCGATCCCGACCGCTCGCGCGATCAGGAGACCGCTCGCACGATCAGGAACAGCCCGGCTGCAACTGCGAGGATGCCCACGCCGCGCGCGGCACTCTCTGCGGCGGGTGCAAGACGTTCGACCGTGATGGCCGCCGCGACGACAGCCATCATGGGCACATCCATGACACCGACGACCAGGAGCACCGCCATCAGCGCGCCGCAGCAACGGATGCACTCGATGCCGAGGCGCAGGCCGAGTCGCAAGGCGCTGCCCGCAAGGGCTTGCAACACGCTGTCGAGGACGGTTGCGTGCCGGCAGCACGCAAGGTGGTGCGCTTTCCACGCGGTGAACTGTAGCGCACCGGCGAAAAGCACAACCACACCAGCCGCGATCGGAACGGCGCGCGCGAGCGCGGGCTGCTGCATCGCCAACGCCGTCAGCGCGGCGCCCAGCGGAAAGGCGACGATTCCGTACACCGACCAGGCGAGGAAATAACCGATTCCCGCCACTGTTGTGAGCCAGCCGACCCGCGCGCCGGCTGCCTTGCGGATCGCCTGGCGGTAGCGCGACAGCATCGGGACGTGGGAAGGCAGCATCATCGCCATCATCATCACGACCCACATGCCTACGAACGACGCTGCGGCGCCGAGCCACGTCTGTCCGGGCATGCGCATCCACGTCATCGACATCGTCCAGCCGCCGGGCATGGGCATCTCGTCCATCTCCGACATGGACGTGCTCCGGACAATCGTCACGGCGGTGCTGGCGACAAAGAGCAGGGCCGACACGCCGACGAATGCGCGTTGCGAAATACGCTCGCAAGCGACCGTTCGTGACATTTGGCGTTTTCCGCCCAGGAAAACACCATCGTCCGAGGCCGGGTTCATGGCTTGTCGTACTCGTCATGGCGCCGCCACCAGATTCCTGTCTCGTTGCGGCCCTTCGGTGCACGGTCGAGCCACTGGTACATCCCCCACAAGCCGTCGAGTCCGCGCGAATAAGTGGAATACGTGTGGTAGACGATGCCGTCCTCGAGCACGAACGCGCTCATCCCCGGCCTCTCCCGCGTGTACGTGGAGACATCGGTTCCACTCATCGCCGCCATCTGTCCAACGGGTCCCTGATCGTCGGGCGCCTGCCACTCTCGTACGATTTTTCCTGCGCGTGCGTCGGACGCAGGCGCCTCGCGCTGATAGTTGTATTCGATGCCTCCCTCGCGTTGTTGCTCTTCCGTAAACGAGACGTTGAAGTCGGCGTTGAAATCGCTGCCAAACGAGGACGCCCAAGCGAACGTCCATCCCATTCGCCGCTTGTACGCCTGCAACTTCGCGAGCGGCGCTCGCGAGACGGCCGAAAGTGTCACATCGTGATTGGCGAGATGGACGGCGAAGCCGTTGAACCCGTCCGCGATCGCCGAGCACGATGGACATCCGGCCGCATAGTTCGGTCCGAACATGAAGTGGTAGACGAGAAGCTGCGAGCGTCCTCGAAAAAGGTCTGCAAGCGAGGCGCTCCCCTGATCGGTCTCGAATCGATAGTCCTTGTCGATTCGCACCCATGGCAACGCCTGTCGCCGTTGCGCGAGCTCGTCGCTGCGCCGTGTGAGATCCTTCTCGGCCGCCAGCAGTTCGAACCGCGCGGCAAGCCAGTCCTTGCGTGTTCCAGTCGTGTGCTTCGTCATTGCTATATCTCCTTCCTTCGGGTTTCGTCGATCGTTTCGACGCGATGCGTGATCCGGATGTGTTTCCTGTCGCTCGGGCGGGTGGTGCCACGCCGTCGGGTGTCGACGCCTCCAACTTAACGTCGGAATCGACGATCGTGGGAGTGACAAGTGTGGCGCGATTGCGATGGACTCCCTGATAACCGCTGCCGCGCGCGCCCTCGCGGCCGGTGATCCTCTCGGGGCCTTGAAGCGCGTCGCGTTGCGCGAAGACGCGCCGGCGCTCGCCCTTCGAGGCATTGCAATGGCGCAGCTCGGTGATTTCGTTCGCGCCAAGGCGCTCCTGCGAAGTGCGGCGCGCGCGTTCGGTTCGAAAGAGACGGTGGCCCGGGCGAGGTGCGTCGTTGCCGAGGCCGAGATTGCACTTGCATCACGCGAGCTGGGCTGGCCTTCGAAGGCGCTCGAAGCGGCGCGTGCGACGCTCGACGCGCATGGCGATCGCCTGAACGCCACGCACGGGCGATATCTCGAGGTGCGGCGTCTCCTGCTCATAGGCCGGGTCGACGAGGCGGAGCGTGCGCTCGCGAAGTTCGACGCTAAGCATCTTCCTCCCGCCTCGAGGACCGTTCATGAACTGATCGTTGCGGGAATCGCCATGCGGCGCGTCGATACGACGGCCGCGCGCGCCGCGCTTGCACGCGCGAAGCACGCGGCGCGCCGTGCGGGCATTCCTGCATTGATGGCGGAGGTCGAAGGCGCAGAGCATGTCCTCGATTCGCCGGCTGCACGCCTGATTGCGCACGGCGAGGAGCGCCTTCTCGCACTCCGGGAGGTCGAAGCGCTGCTCGCGTCGAACGCCTTGGTCGTCGACGCATGCCGTCACGTCGTACGTCAGCAAGGGACGGTGATATCGCTGACGACGAGACCCGTGCTGTTCACGCTCGCGCGAACGCTTGGGGAAGCATGGCCCGCCGATGTAGCGAGGAACGTGCTGATCGCGAGGGCATTTCGCGCGAAGCATGCCGACGAATCGCATCGCGCGCGATTGCGCGTTGAGATGGGACGTCTGCGCGCGGCGATCCGGGCGGTGGCCGGCGTGAGCGCCACGAAGCAGGGCTTTGCGCTCGTGCCGCCGGGTGCACGCGAAGTCGTCGTGCTGGCGCGGCCGATCGAAGAGAAGCATGCGGCGGTGCTAGCGTTCCTTGGGGATGGCGAGTCGTGGTCGAGCTCGGCGCTGGCGCTTGCGCTCGGAGCGAGCCAGCGCAGCGTGCAGCGGGCACTCGACGCCCTTGGCGCGGAAGACAAGGTGCAATCGCTTGGTCGCGGGCGCGCGCGTCGCTGGACGGCGCCTGGCGTGCCCGCTTTCACGACGACCTTGTTACTCCCTTCACCCTGGCCGATTGATTAGGATGTGGTCTGCCTATCAATTGATTGGGATGCGAGGATGAATCGATCAGCCGCGGAAATACTGCGCGAGTACGGTCCCTTTCCGGGTGCCGATCAAGTCCATGGCGTCACGTTCGACGGGCATCACGTTTGGTTTGCGTCGGGAGACAAGTTGAATGCCTTCGATCCCGCGAGCGGCAAGCCGACGCGCTCGATCGACGTCGCCGCACATGCAGGCAGCGCGTTCGACGGCCGGCACCTCTATCAGCTCGCCGAGGACCGCATCCAGAAGATCGATCCGAAGACGGGCCGGGTACTCGCGACGATTCCCGCGCCTGGCGGGGGTGGAGACTCGGGACTTGCGTGGGCGGAAGGGAGGCTTTGGGTGGGGCAGTATCGCGAGCGCAAGATCCATCAGATCGATCCCGAAACAGGCGCCATTCTTCGCACGATCGAATCGAAACGCTTCGTCACCGGTGTCACGTGGGTCGACGGCGAGCTCTGGCATGGGACGTGGGAAAATGACGAGAGCGATTTGAGAAGAGTCGATCCTCACACGGGCGACGTGCAGGAAATTCTCGAGATGCCCGCCGGAATGAATGTGTCGGGGCTCGAGTCCGATGGCGGCGATCGGTTCTTCTGCGGTGGAGGACAGACGGGCAAAGTGAGAGCGGTCCGCCGGACTACGCAAGTGCAGGCGACAAACCGCAGCTCCAAGATGAATGTGAAACGATGACGACGACCGCGGCATTGATCGGGGGCGGGCTGATCGGGCGCTCGTGGGCAATGGTGTTCGCGCGTGCGGGATGGCGCGTCCACCTCTACGACAGCGTGGCGCCGCAGCTCGATGTGGCACGCGAGCACATCGAAGCGGGACTCGCGGAGCAGCAATCCTATGGGCTCACCGATGATGCCGCGTCGGCTTCCGCGCGTATCGACTATGTCGCCGATCTCGAGAAGGCGCTTGCGGGTGTTGATTGGGTGCAGGAGAACGCGCCCGAGGAGCTCGACGTGAAGCGCGCGCTCTATCCACGCATCGATCGCGCCACACCGGCGACGGCCCTCATCGCGAGTTCCACATCGGCCATTCCGGCATCGCGCTTCACCGAAGGTCTCCCGGGCCGCGCGCGCTGCCTCGTCGCGCATCCGGTCAATCCGCCGCATCTCGTACCCGTGGTCGAACTTTGCGGTGCACCGTGGACGAGCCCTGAAACAATGGCGCGCGCCCGCGACGTCATGACGGCGATCGGCCAGGTGCCGATCACCGTGAAGCGCGAGCTCGATGGTTTCATCCTGAATCGGCTGCAGGGCGCGTTGCTCTCCGAAGCGATGCGCCTCGTGGGCGAGGGTTACGTGTCGCCGGAGGACGTCGACAAGACGGTGCGAGACGGCCTCGGCCTGCGCTGGTCCTTCATCGGCCCGTTCGCGACCATCGAGCTGAATGCGCCAGGTGGAGTTGCCGACTATTGCGCGCGCTACGGGCCGTTCTACCGCGCGCTGGCCACCGATCCGCCGTCGCCTGCCGTGTGGGACTTCGACAACGTGCAGAATGTGGCACGGCAGCTGCAACCGCCCGCCAATCCCGCCGAACGCGACGGGCGCATGCGGTGGCGCGATTTGCGCCTGCTGGCATTGCGGCGGCACAAGCGCAACGAACCCGATCTGAGCTGAGGACGAACACGATGGCCGAGGGGGGCGGCGATCGTCCATCTGCACGCACGCGACCCCGTCGACGGCAGTCCCACGCAGAATCCGAAATACTTCCGGGAGTTCGCGCCCGATATCAAGCGACGCTCGAATGTCGTGCTGAACTTCACGACGGGCGGCACCGCGACGATGACCATCGAGGAACGCCTGCAGCCCGCGCTCCAGCTCAAGCCCGAGGTCCGCGTCGCTCAACATGGGTTCGATGAACTTCGGGCTGTTTCCCATGCTCAACCGGTTCAAGGAAATCAAGCATCCGTGGGAGCGCACGTATCTCGAGACGTCCGACGATCGCATCTTCAAGAACACGTTCAGGGACATCGAATACATCCTGACGTCGTGCGCGGCGAATCGCACCCGTTTCGAGATCGAGTGCTACGACCTCGGACACCTCTACACCGCGAAGCACTTCCTCGATCGCGGTGTCGTGAAGCCGCCGCTTTTCATCCAGAGCGTATTCGCCATCCTCGGTGGGGTCGGCGCGCATCCCGAGGACGTTCTGCACATGAAACGCACGGCGGATCGCCTGTTTGGTGACCAGTACCGCTGGAGCGTGCTCGGCGCCGGACGGAATCAGCGGGTGGTGGCCGCGCAAGCGGCGGCGATGGGCGGCAACGTGCGGAAT
>JBKPOL010000270.1:0-2400 GCA_046733075.1 Pseudomonadota bacterium
GCCGGGCGGAGCGGCGCCGGCAGAACGTCCTTCTGAGGCAACTTTTGCGTGGGCGATGTCCACGGCGCCTGCCCTCAGAATCCAGCCAGCACGATTTTGCCCACGGCGCGGCCCGCCTCAAGCACGGCATGAGCGCGGCGAAGGTTCGCGGCAGTGATGGTCCCATAGCTCTGCGCCGCCGTCGCGCGCAGCTTGCCGAGGTCAACCAGCGCGGCTGCCTCATTCAGGATTTCGTGCTGGCGGATCATGTCGGAGGTGGCGAACATCGGCCGCGTGAACATGGCTTCCCAGTGGACGGAAACGCTTTTGAACTTCAGAAGGCGGAGGTCCAGAGGCTCCGGGTCGTCGATCAGACCTATGCGTCCCTGCGGCGCGATGATCTTCGCCATCTCCCCCCAACTCGCCGTATCGGTATGGGTGGAAAAGATCCAGCGCACCGGCGGGAGTTCCGGGATCGCCTCCACCTGCGCCGCAAGCGGCCGCGCATGATTGACGACATTGTGGGCGCCCAGGTCGCGTACCCAGGCCTCACTTTCCGGACGCGACGCCGTCGCCACCACCCTAATGCGCGTGAGCTGCCGGGCCAGCTGGATCGCAATCGAGGGTACGCCGCCGGCCCCGCCGATCACCAGGAGCGCCGCTCCTTCCCCGCCCTCGCGCGGGATCTCGAGCCGGTCGAACAGCATCTCCCAGGCCGTCAGCGCGGTCAGCGGCAGGGAAGCCGCGGCGGCGTGATCTAGCGTCACCGGCTTGCGCCCGGCAATGCGCTCGTCCACCAGCTGCAGCTCGGCATTCGAGCCGGGGCGGTCCAGCACGCCAGCGTAGAACACCTCGTCCCCCGGACCGAACAGCTGCGCCCCGGAACCGGCTGCTTCCACCACCCCTGCGGCGTCATAACCGAGCACCACGGGCTTCCCGGGCGGCGCCGTGACACTTATGCGGCTCTTCACGTCGCGCGGGTTGACGGAGACCGCGTGGACACGGATCAGGAGGTCGCGTCCTTCAGGCGGTTCCGGATCAGGGAGCATGAGGTCCTCGAGGGCGAGGGGGTCGGTGATGGGCAGCCCATGCTGCCGGTAGCCTACAGCCTTCATGAACCCGTTCACCCGAGAGATGCGGACAAATAGCGGAACTCCTCCATAGCGCGCTCGCACAGGCGCAGGCTAGAAGGTCGCGACCGAAGCTCGTGAGCCGGGAATCGCATATCATTGCCGGGATCAGGTTTTCGCCCGGGTCCCGTCATCCCGGCATCGTGCTGCCCGTCGTTGACGCCAGGCGGGGGCCTGAGGGCATCCTTTGTTGGGCCCATCCGGTCCGTGACTGGCGATCCGCCGCCGAAGGATCAGCCGATGCCAGTACGCCCCGGCAGCGAGGGCGACGGCGAGGCGAAGAGCGAAGAAGCCTAGAGCGCGGCGAACAGCAGCAGCACAACAGCCCTCGACCTCCGTGAGCGGGGCTGTTGCGGGCGCGCGCGCTCAGCTCGCCGCGATACGCGCCTCTACCGCGCCGATGCCGGAAAACTCGGCGCGCACCGTATCGCCCGGCTTCAGCGCGAACTGGCGGGTGAACGAGCCGGTCATAATGTAATCACCGGCCCGCAACTCGCGGCCGAACGCGCCAAGCTTGCGCGCGAGCCAGACCACGGAATTGAGCGGATTGCCGAGCACGCCCTCGCCCCGGCCGGTGCCGACCTCGGTGCCGTTGATCGACACCACCACCTCGACTTGGGCGAGATTGAGCCCGGGCGCGAGCGGTACCGGCTCGCCAAGCACGAACGCCTTTTGCTGCGAGTTGTCGGCGATCGCGAGGTTCAGCTGCTTGCGGAAATCACCGCGCGTCTCGATGATCTCGATCCCCGGGTGGCACACCTCCACTGCCGCGCGCACCTGGTCCTGGTCGGGCTCGCCCGCCAGCGGCGCACGCAACCGCAGACAAAGCTCGATTTCGGCGCCCGGCTCGATCAGCTCGCTGGCGCCGAACACGTGGCCCGAGGATTTGCGGCCCTCGGCCAGCAGGCAGCCGAAAATCGGCTCGGAATGGCCGAACTGCCGCTGCATCGGCGGGCTGGTGAGCCCCACCTTCCACCCGACCTGCCGCGCCCCCGCCGCGCACTGGCGATCGATCAGCCCCAACTGCAACTGATACGCCTGCGTCAGTTCCAGCCGGTTATGCCATTCGGTTGGGAAATACTCGCCGCGCTGGCGCGCCTCCCAGAACGCGGCGAGCGTCGCTTGCAGATCGAACGCCATCGCGGCGTCTCCCCGTTTTTGCAGCTGTCTTCGTGCCGAAACTAATCGCACTCGCTCGTGCCGTCGACGCCATCGGCGCGCGCCGGGCGCCAAGCGTCAGGCCGTTAGGCGCAATCTCAAGTTCCGCGGACTGCGGCTACGCAGGATCACC
>JBKPOL010000271.1:0-4401 GCA_046733075.1 Pseudomonadota bacterium
GGCTTGATTCCACGCACGGCGTTCAGCGTGAATAACGCCACGGGGATGATGCCGTGTATCGCCCCGAACGCGACCTTCGCCGACATGCCCAGCCCGAACGCCAGCAGCAGGATCGGATAGAGGGTGATCTTCGGAATCGAATAGAGCGCCACCAGCATCGGCTCCATCGCCTCGCCGGACAGCCGGTGCAGTCCCAGCGCGAATCCGATGAGAAGGCCCACCACCACGGCAATCAACAGTGCGAGCGCGAACGCCTCCAGCGTGTTCGCCAGATGAACCCAGAACAGGTGCGTGTGCGTCAGCGTGAGCGCCGTGTAGCGCAGCGTCTGCCACGGCGAACGCAGCGCGACGTCCCCGACGATCCAGTACGCGATTTGCCAGAGGGCGAGCAGCGATGCCACCAGAACGATTGCGTTGCGTACGGGCGCTCGCCGTTCGCCCCCGCGATCCGCCGCGGGAACGGGCGCCCCGCGACCCGGGGAGTCCGCCTCTCGTGGACGGGCTGCTGCGCTCATTACATGCCCCGACGCGCAAGCAGGGTCTTTTCCCAGTGCGTCAGCAGCCCGTTCATGACGATCGACAACAGCAGGATCAGCAGGATCAGCGGGTACATCGTCGCGTTGTCGAAGTTCGTGTACGCGAATCCGATCTCGTACCCCATCCCGCTCCGCGCCATGATGAATTCCGAGCCGATCACGCCGATGAACGCATACGCGAGCGCGAGCTTTGCGGCGGTCAGAAGATAAGGTGCGCAAAACGGCAGCGTGACGCGGAGCGCGGTCTGCAACGGTCCAAGGCGTGCGATGGCCGCGGTCTTGCGTAAAACGGCGGGGACGCGGTCGAGGCCGTTCAGCGTCGTGACGATCACCGCGACGACCCCGAGCAGCACGCCGATCAGGACCTGCGGTCCATCGCCCAGCCCGAACATCACGATGAAGAGCGGATAGAACGCGAACACCGGGATCGCGTAATACGTGGCAAAGAGCGGGTCGAGGGTGTCGCGAAGCGTGCGGTAACCGTGCAATGCGGTTCCAATGACGATGCCGAGCGCGTAAGCGAGCGCGAACGCCAGCACCACGTTGGCCATGCTCTTGCCGATCTCCGGCCACATTTTGCCGCTCGCCAGCAGCTTGACGAAGTCGCGGACAATACGATGCGGTGGCGGCATGGTGATCTTGTCAATCACCCCCGTCACGCACAACACCTCGAGCACGACGACGAAGCCCATGATCACCGCGATCTGGTAGAGCGTGACGGCACGCGCGGCCCATGCGCTCGTCGGGCGTGCGCGTTGCGCGGTCTTCGGCGCCACGGTTTCGTCATCGCCCAGCGGGCTGCCTGCGAACCTCATGCCGATGCACCCATCCGCCCCATGGTCTTCAACGATTCGTCGCGCAGCGTCTTCCACAGGCGGCTCGTGACTGCGCCGAACTGCACGTTCTCCACGATCCGACTGTCGCGCTCGCGCGTCCATCCCGTCTCGACGACATCGATGACACGCCCCGGTCGGGCAGACATCACGGCGATCCGATCGGCGAGCATCGCCGCCTCGTCGAGCGCATGCGTGATCAGGAACACGGTGGCGCCCGTTTCGCGCCACAACCGCAGCACCTCGTCACCCATCAGCAGTCGCGTCTGCTGATCGAGGGCGCCGAACGGCTCGTCGAGCAGGATCAGCCGCGGCTTCGCCACAAGCGTGCGCGCGATGCACACGCGCTGCCGCATGCCGCCGGAAAGCTGCGCCGGGTAGCTCTGTGCGAAGTCGCCGAGACCCATCATGCCGATGGCCTCGTCGACGCGACGATTGACCTCGTGCCGATCGCGCGTGGACTTGCGCAGACCGAACGCAACGTTGTTGCGGACGTCGAGCCATGGGAAGCACGCGTCCTCCTGGAAGACTACGCCGACGCCGTCCGGTATCTGCTGGGCAACCGGACGGCCTTCGAACTCGATGCGGCCTTCCGAGACAGGCAGCAGGCCCGCGATCAGTTCGAGAAGCGTCGACTTGCCGCAGCCCGAAGGGCCGACGATCGCGAAGAATTCGCCCTTGCCGATCTCGAGATCAATTGGACTGAGCGCGTGCACGACCTGCCCGTTCGCCGATGAACGGAATTGCTTGGTGACGCCGTGCAACGTCACGTGCGGTGCGCGCATCCCGCTCGCGATCGTGGGAGGCTGTGAAAGCCTATTTGCCCGCGACCGGCATCCTGATGTCTTCCGGAAGGAACTG
Source organism: Pseudomonadota bacterium (assembly GCA_046733075.1). Classification (GTDB taxonomy): domain Bacteria; phylum Pseudomonadota; class Gammaproteobacteria; order Burkholderiales; family Casimicrobiaceae; genus VBCG01. The sequence goes on from JBKPOL010000271.1 coordinate 2,231, forward strand.
CGTGTCGATCATCTTCGCGAGGTCGACCTCGCCCTCCAGCGCGCCGACGCTCCGCTGCACTTCGATGATGCGTTTCATCCCTTCCAGGTGGATTTGCCCGTTCCCCCAGTACGGAATGCCTTGCGTGTAGCTCGTCGTCAGGTTCCTGACCGCCGCGCGGGCGACCTCCGGCGGAATGTTGAAGTCCTTGGCCACGAGGTCGCCCGCTTCGTCAGGATTCTTGATCATGAAATCGACGGCGCGTCGTCGTGCGCGGATCACCGCCCGGATGAAATCGCCCCGCGTCTTCGCGGCTTCGCCCGTCGTCATCCCGACGACGTTATCGAGGGGCGGCAACGCTTCGGCGCCGGTGATCAATACGCGGTACTTCTCCTTCACCTTCGACCACAGCGGTTCGGTGACTGCGGCGACGTCGATCTGATCGAGGTCGAGCGCGGCGAGCATCGGCCCGAAACCGCCGGTCTTGACGAGCTCGGCGTCCTCCGCCTTGTAGCCCGCCTTTTGCAGCAAAAGCACCGCTAGCGCCTGGCTCGTCGAGCGCGGGTTCGTGTACCCGATCTTCCGGCCCTTGAGATCCTTGATCGTCTTGATCGGCGAGTCCTTCTTCACCATCCAGGCGAACTCGGCGATCGTGAGCACGTTATCGCTGACGATCCTGATGTCGGCGCCTTGCTGGATCGCAACCGCGATCGCTCCAGGATTTGCCTCGCCGTAGGCGACACCGGCCATCGCGTTGCGCACCGACGTTCCGCCCCCCTGCGACGCGACGATCCCCGTGACGTCGGCACCCTCCTCCTTGAAAAATCCCTTGTACAGAGCGACCGCGAACGGCATTCCGTTCGCGGACGAACCGTAGTTGCCGACCGCGATATTCTCGGCACCGGCGGGCGCTGCAAGGGCAAGGAAGCCGGACACGACAACGACGCTCCATGCGATGCGCACGGTATGACGAATCAGCATGCTCTCCTCCAGTCGAGTTTCATTCGTTTTGATCACTGCCTCGCAATGTGACGCTGACATTCTTGATCTGCGTGCAGGCGAGCAGCTCGTCGATCGACTCCTCGCGACCCATTCCCGATTGCTTGTAACCGCCGAAGGGCACGCCGACGTGATGCGTGCTCGCGTTGTTGATCCAGATGTAGCCTGCCTGGATGTTCGACGCCATCCGATGCGCGCGGTCGAGGTCGTGTGTCCAGATCGATGCGGTGAGTCCGTAGTCGAGTGCGTTCACGCGGGCGATGACATCGCGTTCATCCGACCAGCGCAGGATGCTGACGACCGGCCCGAAGATCTCCTCGCGCGCAATCCGCATGTCGTCGGTAACGTCGGCGAAGACTGTAGGCTCGATGAAGTGACCCTTGGCGAGTCCTGGATTCGAGGGACGCCCGCCGCCGTAAACAAGGCGCGCGCCTTCCTCCTTCCCGATTCGGATGTAGCCGGTCGTCTTGTCGAACTGCGCCTTGCTCGAGAGACAACCCATCTCCGTTTCGGGATCCGTCGGCAGTCCTACGCGGATCGCCGCGACGTTGCGAACGATCTCGCGCAGCGCGTCATCGTAAATCGCATCGTGAAGATACACACGGCTCGTCGAGTTGCAGGACTGGCCGGTCACGTAGCGGAAGTTCATTCCGCGCACGACGCCCTCACCGATTTCGTGCGGCGTCGCATCCGCGCATGCAACCAACGCGTTCTTGCCGCCGAGTTCGAGCGTAAGCGGTTTCAACGTTGCGCTCGCCGCCTGCATCACTGCACGCCCGGCGGCCACGCTGCCGATGAAGCCGATCTTCGCGACACGCGGATGCGACGCGAGCGCCGATCCCGCTTCCCGTCCTCCGGTGACGACATTGAACACACCCGGCGGGAAGACGTCCTGCCACAGCTCGGCGATGCGAAGCGCAGACAAAGGCGTCTGGTCAGCGGGCTTGATGACGAGCGTATTCCCCGCCGCGAGCGGCGCGCCTGCCTTGCCCGCAACGAACAGGAGCGGATGATTGAATGCGCCGATGCGAGCGACGACGCCGAGCGGCTCGCGCAGCGTGTAATTCAACAGGCCAGGCGCAATCGGAATCGTCGACCCCTTGATCTCGGTGACGAGCCCCGCGAAATGCTGCATGTACGCGGCGCTGATGTCGACGTCGTATCGCATCGCCTGCAGCGGGTTGCCGGTGTCG
>JBKPOL010000272.1:0-10248 GCA_046733075.1 Pseudomonadota bacterium
GAGCATGCCCTTGCCGGAGCGCCCGCGAGCGCCCCTTGGCCCCGCGAGGATTGGTGGAAAGCGTTCAACGACCCGCAGCTCGACGGGCTCATGGATCAGGCGCTCGGTTCGAGTCCGACCCTCAACATCGCTGCGGCGCGCACACGGCAGGCGCTCGCTGCAGCGCAAGCGGCGCGTGCGTCGCTTGCCCCGCGGGTCGATGCGAGCGCGTCCAGCACGCGCGAGCGTTTCTCGGAGCACGGCCTCGTGCCTCCTCCGCTCGGAGGCAGCACCCAGACGTTGAACGAGCTCCAGGCAACGCTTGCATGGGAAATCGACTTCTGGGGACGCAATCGTGCGGCGTATGAAGCGGCGCTCGGGATCGCGCGGGCTGCGGACGTGGACGCCTACGCGGCGCGCCTCGCCCTGTCGTCGAACATCGCGCTGACGTATGTGCAGCTGCAGCGCACGTACCGCCAGCGGGACGTCGCCGACGCAACGCTCGAGGAGCGTGAACGGATCCTGGCTCTGACACGCGATCGAAACGCTGCGGGGCTCGACTCGCGGCTCGAGGTCAAGCAGGCGGAGTCGGCGATACCTGCCACGCGCGAGCAGATTGCGGCTTTGAACGAGCGTATCGGATTGCTGCAGAACGCTCTGTCGGCGCTACTCGGCGCCGGACCCGATCGCGGCGTAGCCATTGCACGCCCGACAACGATGACGCTGCCGCGGATCGCGTTGCCATCCACGCTTCCCGCCGAGCTGATCGGTCACCGTCCCGACATCGCGGCCGCCCGCTGGAGGATCGAAGCGGCGTCACGCGAGATCGCATCCGCGAAGGCCGAGTTCTATCCCAACGTGAACCTGGTGGCGTTCATCGGCCTGCAGAGTCTGGGGGCATCGAACCTGCTGTCGGCGGCGAGCCGCGTGGCCGGCGCGGGACCGGCGGTGACGCTGCCGATCTTCGACGCCGGAAGGCTCCGCGCGAACCTTGCAGGGCGAGATGCGGAATACGACATTGCAGTCGAGCAGTACAACCAGATGGTCGCCGATGCGATGAGGGATGTCGTCGACCAGCTCGTCTCCGCGCGAAGCGTCGACGAACAGCGCAACGAGTTGCGTGCGGCCATCGGCACGGCGCGCGAAGCCTACGACCTCGCGCTCCTTCGCTACCGCGAGGGTCTTGGCAACTACGTGCAGGTGCTGTCGGCCGAGCAGCCGCTGCTCGTCCAGCGCAGCCTGGAAGCGGACCTCGATGCGCGTGCGCTCGAGATCGATATCAACCTGGTCCGCGCGCTCGGCGGCGGCTTTGAGTCGCCGCTGCCGGTCCCAGACCTGCGCTTCAAATGACCGACGCGCCCGAGGCCGGTGCAGGGATAGGCATGCCAACCAACGTGTCAGATCGTAATGAGCGTCCCTATCACGGGCGACGCGCGCCCATTGCTCCACGCATGCGTCTCGCGGCGCGAGTTGCGGTGTTCGCGCTCGTCGCCGCGATGCTTGCCCTGATGTACCAGGGCGAGCGCTGGATGCTGGAGCGACCAGGCGCGGCACCCGACCCGTCGCTGATTGCCACGTGCGCGCTCAACGCCGTCGGCGACCTGCCGCCTCCGACGTGCGTGAGCGAGCTCATTCCATGAAAGCGGGAGAAAGTTCAATGAACGCAAAAGGCAGGAATTGGGAATTCACCGACATCGACCGTGAACACATGGCCGAGCGCGCCTCGCAGGCGCGAATCGATGCACAGCCCGCGTCAACGGCTGCTGCGCAGCCGAGCGGCGCGCGCAAACGGTGGCTCACGATCGTCGTGGGTGCGTTCCTCGCGATCGGTATCGCGTATGGCGCATGGTGGGCGCTGGTGCTGCGCTTCGACCAGTCGACCGACGACGCCTACGTCGCCGGCAACGTCGTGCAGATCACGTCGCAAGTGGCGGGCACCGTCGTGAAGATCGCCGCCGACGACACGCAGTTCGTCAAGGCGGGCACGACGCTTGTCCAACTCGATCCCGCGGATGCCCGCATTGCGCTCGAGCAGGCCGAGGCAAGGCTCGCGAAATCCGTGCGCGACGTGCGCGGTCTGTTCGCAACGACGGCGCAGCTCAAGGCCAATGTCGACCTGCGGAACACGGACGTCGCGCGGTTCGGGGAAGACCTCAACCGCCGCGAGCGGCTCGCCCGTTCGGGTGCCGTATCCGGCGAAGAGCTGCAGCACGCGCGCGACGCATTGGCGAGCGCGAAGGCGGCGCTCGCCGCCGCCGAGCAGGAGCTCGCAGCGAATCAGGCGCGGATCGATCGCACGACCGTCGACAATCATCCGGACGTTCTCGCAGCCGCAGCCCAGGTGCACGACGCTTACCTGCAACTCGCACGCACGGAGCTTCCGGCGCCGATATCCGGTTACGTCGCGAAGCGCGCCGTGCAGCTCGGGCAGCGGGTTGCGCCGGGTGCGCCGTTGATGGCGATCGTCGCCCTCGACGACGTCTGGGTCGATGCCAACTTCAAGGAACCCCAGCTTGCGAACCTACGCGTGGGCCAGCCCGTCACGCTGCGCGCGGATCTTTATGGGCGCAAGGTTCGGTATCACGGCAACGTCGCGGGCTTCGGCGCAGGAACGGGATCGGCCTTCTCGCTCCTGCCCGCGCAGAACGCGACCGGCAACTGGATCAAGATCGTGCAGCGCGTGCCGGTGCGAATCGCGCTCGACCCGCACGAGCTCGCCCTGCATCCGCTGCAAGTCGGCCTGTCGATGCAGGTCGATGTCGACACGCACCAGCGCGAGGGTGCGCGACTGCCGCAAGTCGCGCAGCCGACTTCGGCATACAGCACCGACGTTTACGGCAACGCCGACGTCGTCGCAGCGCAACGCGTGAAGGCAATCATCGCCGCCAACGATCGCTTGGCCGCTTCTTCCTCTTCGATCGCGGCGAGGAACGGAACAGCGCCGCGCGTCGCGGTTGCATCCCCCTCCCTCGACGCGAAGAAGACCTCGCAAGGATTCAAAGGGGGGACGGCTTCGGCGCTCGCCGTCGCGCCGACGCGCTGATGATGCGTTCTTCCATAACCACAAGAAACGTGAGCGGGTTGCGCATCGACGCCACGCTGACGCCCCGCTCCTGATGCCCGCCATCGACACTCCCGCCGATGCGGCCTTCCCGGCGGCGTCCCGCACGACGGGTACGGAAGCGGATACGCTGCCCGTCGCGCAACCTGCGCCGCTGTCCGGCGCAACGCTTGCGCTCGGCACCGTTGCGTTGTCGCTCGCGACGTTCATGAACGTGCTCGACACATCGATCGCGAACGTGTCGATTCCGGCCATCGCGGGCGACCTCGGCGTTTCGCCCGATCAGGGAACGTGGGTGATTACGTCGTTCGGCGTCGCCAACGCCATTTCGCTGCCACTCACCGGGTGGCTCACCCAGCGCTACGGGCAGGTGCGGCTCTTCGTCGTCTCGGTGCTGCTGTTCGTCGTCGCGTCATTCCTCTGCGCGCTCGCGCCCACGCTCGGTCTGCTGATCGCGTTTCGCGTGCTCCAAGGGGCCGTCGCGGGACCGATGATCCCGCTGTCGCAGTCGCTGCTCCTCGCGAGCTATCCGAAGGCCAAGGCCGGCAGCGCGCTTGCGATCTGGGGAATGACGACGCTGGTTGCGCCCGTCGTCGGCCCCGTGCTCGGCGGCTTCATCACCGACAACATCGCGTGGCCGTGGATCTTCTACATAAACGTGCCCGTCGGGCTTGCCGCGGCCGCGGCGACGTGGATGATCTATCGGACGCGCGAGACGCCGACACGCCGTCTGCCGATCGACGGCGTGGGTCTCGGACTGCTGGTGCTCTGGGTCGGGGCGCTGCAGATCATGCTGGACAAGGGCAAGGATCTGGACTGGTTCGGCTCGACCCAGATAACCCTGCTCGCCATCTTGGCGGTCGTCTGCCTGGCGCTGTTCGTCGTGTGGGAGTTGACCGAGACGCATCCGGTCGTCGATCTGCGGCTCTTCGGTCGCCGCAACTTCTGGACGAGCGCGCTTGCCATGTCGCTCGCCTACGGCGCGTTTTTCGGCAACGTCGTGCTGCTGCCGCTGTGGCTGCAGCAATACATGGGCTACACGGCCACCGACGCCGGCCTCGTGCTCGCGCCGGTCGGATTGCTCGCGATCATCCTCACGCCCCTCGTCGGTCGCACCGTGCACCGCATCGATCCGCGGCGCTTCGCGACCGGCGCGTTCCTCGTCTTCGCCCTCGTCCTGTACATGCGCTCCAACTTCAATACGTCAGCCGACCTGCGAACGCTGCTCATCCCGACGATCATCCAGGGCGCCGCGATGGCCCTGTTCTTCATTCCGCTCGTGACGCTCAGTCTCTCCGGCCTTTCACCCGACAGGATTCCGGCAGCCTCGGGATTGTTCAATTTCGCGCGAATCACCGCCGGATCGTTTGGCACGTCGATCGTGACGACATTCTGGGACCATCGCGCAACGCTCCACCACGCGCAACTTGCGGAGCAGATCAACAACGCCAGCGCGACCGCCACCGGGTCGCTCTCCGCGCTGCAGGCGAGCGGCCTCACACCGGACCAGAGCTACGGACTTGTCAACCGGCTGATCGACCAGCAGGCGTTCATGCTGTCCGCGAACGACCTGTTCTACGTCTCGGCGCTGCTGTTTCTCGCGCTGATTCCTGTCGTTTGGCTTGCGCGTCCGTCGCGCGCATCTGCCTCAGGAGCCGGCGCCGCGGCGGGGGCGCACTAGGCAAGAACCTCCATCAGGCAAGCGCAGCGCGTACGCGCTCCCGCGTGAACGGCACGGTCGTGAGGCGCGCACCGACCGCGTCGAACACGGCATTCGCGAGTGCCGCCGGGACCGGTGTCGCGGACGCCTCGCCCGCGCCGAGCGGCGGCTCGGTCGGACGATCCACGAGATCGACGATGATCTCCGGCGCATCAGGGAACGTGAGGATCGGGTAGCTCGACCAATCGGTGCTGGTGACGCGTGAGCGGTCGAAGGCGACCTCCTCGAACAGCGTCCGCGACAGCGTCTGCAGAATGTTGCCTTCGATCTGCGTGCGCAGCGACGACGGGTTGATGACGAGACCGCAATCGTGCGCGCACGCGACGCGACGAACGCGTATTGCACCCGATCGCTTGTCGACGTCCGCCTCCATCGCGATCGCCACATAGCTCTCGTTGTGCTTGTAGTGGATGTACGCGAATCCGCGGCCCGTCCCGCTCCTGTTCGTCGCACCCGACGCTCGCGCCTGCCATCCGATCGCCGTCGCGGCGCGCCGGATCACCTCGATTCCACGCGGGTCGGAGAGCCCCTGCAGCCGAAACTCCACCGGGTCCCGTTGGGAAGCTGACGCAAGCATGTCGGTGAAGCTTTCGACGGCGAAGCAGTTCGCGACCTTGCCGGGCGCACGAAAATTGGATGGTCGCAGCGGCGAATCCTTGAGCCAGTGCACGAGCACTTCCTGATGCGGCACCGCGTAAGGTGGATCGCCGTTCTGGCTGATCAGGCCCGTCGTGATGCCGGGCGTCTGCGCGATGCCCGCGGCGTCGAGCGCAAGAAGCGGCATGTGGGGCAGACTTGCGGTCGCCTTCGGTATCCACATTTCAGTGCGCCACGCAGCGATTGATGCGTTGCTTCCAACCGCGCCCTCCAGCGCGAGCAGCTGCGGTGGCGCCTTCGGGTCGTAGCCGTGCTCGTCCGCGCGCGACCACTGGACGCGCACCGGTCGGCCGATCGCCTTCGAGACGAGCGCCGCATCCGCCGCGGCATCGTCATGACCGTTCATCCCGTAACACCCGGAGCCGTCGACGTAGACGACACGCACCGCTTCCTTGGGCAGCGCCAGTGCCTTCGCGATCGTTTCCCGGAAACGATGCGTCGCCTGGGATGCCGACCACACGGTCGCCTTGCCGTCGCGGACGTCGGCGACCGCGCACGAGGGGCCGAGCGATGCGTGCGACTGGATCGGCCAATAGAATTCCGCGGACACCTTCCTCACGTTTGCCAGCGCCTCGCGCGCCTCGCCCTTCTTGACGAGCGTCTCCTCCGCCTCGAAGGGACCCGCACGCAGCCAGCCGCGAACGGCCTCGGATCCCACGAGCGTCGCCGCTTCCGACCAGCGCGCTTTAAGCATCCGCACCGCCGACAGCGCATCCCATTCGTCGGTCGCGACGACCGCAAGCAGATCGGCGACCCGGACCACGCGCGCGCCGGGAATCCCGCGAATCGATCCTTCGTCGACGTCGAGCAGCTTGGCGCCGATGGCCGGCGGTCGGATCATCCGAGCATGCAGCATCCCGTCGACCTTCACGTCGTGCACGAACTTGAACCGCCCCGTCACCTTGTCGGGGATGTCGGGACGCGGGAGCGGCCGGCCGACGATGCGGTACGACGCGGGATCGCGCAGCTTCGCCTTGGCGTCGACCTTGAGTGCGAAACGCTGGTCTACGAGCAGATCGGCGAAGCGGTACGCCGCGCCGCCGCCTTTCAGTCGCACCTCGCCGTCGACGACGTCGAATTCGGTCGCGGACTTGCCGCTTCGCGCACTCGCAAGTCCAATCAGCGCATCGCGCGCCGTTGCAGCCGCCTGCCGGATCTGCACGCCCCCGCGCATGATTCCGGTGCTGCCCGCCGTTGCACCCTGGTCGGGCGTGAGTGCCGTATCGCCTTCGACGAGTGCGATGCGCTCGACGCGGACGCCGAGCTCTTCCGCCGCCATCTGCGGAATCGCAATTCGCAGTCCCTGCCCGAGGTCGACCTTGCCGGAATAGATCGTCACCGACCCATCGGCACCAATGGCGATGAAGCCGTCGACGTCGCTGACATCGAGCGTCTTGCCGAGCGCAGCTTCGGCACGCGGCAGCCGTTGCGCGGAAGCATCCATGGAAGTCGTGAAGCCGACGAGGAGCGCCGCACTCGCCTGCAGGAATTCGCGTCGCGACAAGGGCGCCCTCATGCCGTCGCCCTCCCCGATGCCCGCACGATCGCACGCAGGATTCGCTCGTGCGTGCCGCAACGGCAGAGGTTGCCGGCAAGCGCCTTCTGCGCATCTTCGCGCGTGACATTCGGGTTCGCTTGCAGAAGCGCGGCGCCCGCCATCACCATGCCGTTGATGCAGTAGCCGCATTGCGCGGCCTGCTCCGCGATGAACGCCGCCTGGAGCGGATGCGGTTTATCGGGTGAACCGAGGCCCTCGATCGTCGTGATCTTCTTTCCTTCCGCCGCCTGAATGGACAGGATGCACGAGCGCGCGGCGCTGCCGTCGACGATGACCGTGCACGCACCGCACTGTCCGAGGCCGCAGCCATACTTCGCCCCGGTGAGGTCGAGCGCATTGCGCAGCACGTAAAGCAGCGGTTCGTCGGGGTCGCGGACGTCGACGGTCCTCGTGTTGCCGTTGACGTTCAACGTGAATTTGGGCATGGCGTCTCCGGATCGATCGGTCCTTTGAAATGATCGCTTCGCCGCGGCCCGTTGTCCATGGCGACGCGACAACCTGCGCTTGCATCGCGGCCGCGGCCGATGGCAGCATCGGGGCCGATGAACCTGTTCTCGTTGCTCGACGCGGCCGCCGTGCGCTTCCCCGCGCGGGGCGCGGTGTTCTCAGGTGACCGCGAGGTCCTCTCGTACGCGGCGTTACGGCAGCGCGCGTTGGCGCTGGCAGCGTACCTGAAGCATCGGTTCAGGCCGGGCGATCGGGTGGCACTGGCGAGCGAGAATCGACCCGAGTACGTCGAGCTGCTGTTCGGCATCTGGGCTGCCGGCATGGTTGCCGTGCCCATCAACGCCAAGCTGCATCCACGCGAGATCGGCCAGATCCTCGACGACTGCGCGGCAGCGGTGATCTTCACGTCGGCGCCGATCGCCGGTGAACTCGTTCGCACTGGGACCGCGCCTCTCCGCGATGGCGCGATGACGGTCATCGGTGGCGCGGATTACGCGCAAGCGGCGAATGGCGCTGTCGCCGACGCCGATTCCGTGTCGCCCGATACGCTTGCGTGGTTGTTCTATACCAGCGGTACCACCGGGCGCTCGAAGGGCGCAATGCTCTCGCACCGCAATCTGCTCGCAATGACGGTTGGCTACCTCGCGGACGTTGATGCGATCGACGAGGATACGAGCCTGCTGCATGGCGCGCCGATGTCGCACGGTTCCGGCTTGTATATAGCGCCCTACGTCGCGCGCGCCGCGCGCCACGTCGTCCCCGTGTCATCGGGATTCGATCCGCGCGAATTCCTGGACTTGTGCGACCGGCATCCGGGAGCGAGCGCCTTCCTCGCGCCAACGATGGTGCAACGATTGCGCGCAGAGGCCGAACGGTCGGGACGGCGTCCGGCGAATCTGCGAACGATCGTCTACGGCGGCGGACCGATGTACGTCGAGGAGCTCAAGAAGGCGCTCGCGGTATTCGGGCAGGTATTCGTGCAGATCTACGGGCAAGGCGAAGCCCCGATGACGATAACGTGCGTGCGTCGCCGGGACCACGCGTCTGGCGATGACGCGATCCTCGGCTCGGTAGGATGGGCACGCACCGGTGTAGAAGTTGCCATCGTCGATCACGGCGGCAACCCGCTGCCGCCAAACGCAATCGGCGAGATCGCATGTCGCGGCGACGTCGTCATGGCCGGCTATTGGAATGATGCCGACGCCACAGCGGAAGCCCTTCGCGGTGGCTGGCTGTTTACTGGAGACGTCGGCTCGATCGATGCGCGTGGCTACCTGACGCTCCGCGATCGCTCGAAGGATGTCGTGATCAGCGGCGGGTCGAACATCTATCCGCGCGAGGTCGAGGAAGTGTTGCTCACGCATCCACAGGTTGTGGAGGCGTCTGTCGTCGGCCAGCGCAACGACGAATGGGGCGAGATCGTCGTGGCTTTCGTCGTCCGCGCGCCCAATTCGCAGTTGACCGAGGCCGCCCTCGACGCGCACTGCCTCGATCGCATCGCACGTTTCAAACGACCGAAGCGTTACTGCTTCGTCGACTCGCTGCCCAAGAACAGTTACGGCAAGGTGCTGAAGCGCGAGTTGCGGCTGCGGCTCACCGGAGCCGGTCCCGCTGCCGTTCCTTGATTGGCGCTTGAACGTGGGTTCACACTGGCACGGGCATTGCAATCACCAGCGCTGCAAGCGCACAGCCGCGGACGACTCGCGTCCGCTCCATGAGCAAGGAGGAAACGATGGCGAAGTACGGCAAGAAAGCGCAGGCGAAGGTCAAGCGGGCGATGCACGAGCGCAAGCAAGGAACGTTGCGCAGCGGCGGCTCCGGCAAGAAGGTGACGAGCCGGAAGCAGGCGATTGCGATCGGACTCTCCGAAGCCCGCCGGGAGGGCGGAAAGGTGCCGCCGCCAAAGAAATCTGCGAAGAAGTCGGCGAAGAAGTCCGCTGGCCGCAAGTCGTCAACGAAGACCACCCGAAAGTCCGCTGGAAAGAAATCTGCGGCGAAGAAGTCGGGGAAATCGCGCGCGAGGAAGTCCGCAAAGAAGTCGTCGAAAAAGACCGCGCGGAAATCGGCCAAACGCTCGTCCGCCGCCACGTCGTAGGCCCGGCGCTACGAAGACTCCACCGCGAATTCGTCGATCGCGTGTGGACGTCGTAGCGAAAAAAAGAGCCCGCACACGGCGGGCTCTCGTTGAATTGGCCGGAACGTTCTAGTTCGTTCTGGTCGTCACCGCTGCAACCTTCGCGGTCTGCGGAGTCCGCGACGTTGCCTTGTCGCCGCTCTGCTTGACCGCAGGGGCCTTTGCCACCACGGGCGCGGGCGCCTTGCTCGCCTGCGGCGTTGCCGCGAGGCCGAGCTGTGCAGGAGGTGTCGAGGACGCCATCGTGACGTCGTTGTATTCGCATGCCGAGCCGATCGCAGGAGCGAGTGCGGCGAAGGCCAGCGCCGTTCCGATCAAGATTCTCGTCATGGATCACCTCCTTTCGCAGTGGATCGAGCTTCCAATGTGCGCGCACGGTGAATGATTGTCAATGGCCGCGAGCGCGGGAAAGTTCTGCCATCGCCCCATCAACGGCGGCCGTGCTGATGCCGGCCAACGGTTGCTTCGGCAACCCGCCCCGCCTCGGCCGCGTCCGCACTGACTCGCGCCGCCGCAGCGTGCTCGCCGCGATGATTGCGCTCGCATCGATGCGTGGTCCGCTACCCGAGCGCCGCTTCTTCCCCGGCAGAAAAGGCACGCAACATTGCAAGCAGCGAGACCTTCTCGCCGCCCGCGTTCGACGCGTCGCCCGCTCCGGCATCGCGGCCTTGGTGGACCCGCAGGACCAATTC
>JBKPOL010000273.1:0-2930 GCA_046733075.1 Pseudomonadota bacterium
GCATACGAGATCCGGACCACAGTCTCGTGGGCTCGGAGATGTGTATAAGAGACAGTACTTGGCCTGCACCTCCAGCGCATAGTCGTGATACGGGCGCACCTCTTCGAGCGACATGCTCTTGGTGAAGCCGAAGTCCAGGATCGTGCGCACCTGCTGCGCCCGCAGGTACGCCGCCATTTCGTCCTCGGTGACGTACTTCGGATCCGAATTCCAGGTCTTGCGCTGCTGCGCGAGCTGCTCCTCGGTGCGCAGCACGTAGCCGCGCCTCGTGCCCCAGTGTGAATGGAGGTCGAAGAGCTTCACTTGAGCGGCGGGTCGCCGCGACGCCCCGGTGGCGCGCTGCGGTCGACCACGTCGAGCTTGGCCGCTTCGATCGCAGCCTGCGTCCGGCTCGATACTCCGAGGGCACGGAGCACTGCCGTGACGTGCGCCTTTACCGTGCGCTCCGCAAGGCCGAGCTCGCGGCAAATGACTTTGTTCGACGCGCCGGTCGCGATCATGCGCAGCACTTCGGCCTGCCGTGCCGTGAGGCCGAGCGTCTCCAGCGATGGCGGCCGACGAGCACGGTCGGCGCCGGCACTGCGCGCAGGTACGAGCACCTCCGGCGGGAGGTACTTCCCGCCCGCGAGCACTAGACGTACTGCACCCTGCATGACCTCGTTCGACGACGATTTCGGAATGAAGCCCGCTGCGCCTGCGCCCATGGCCGCGAGCACCGTTTGCGGGTCCATCGTGGCGGAAAGAATGATGACGGGAACATCGGGGAACCGGTTGCGCCACAGCTTCAGGGCAGGAATGCCCGACGCGCCCGGAAGATTCAGGTCGAGCAGCACGAGGTCGAGCTCCGGGCCGTCGCCGGCGATCTCGAGTCCATGCTCGCAATCGCCCGCCGCCACGACTTGCGCATCGGGTTCCAGGCGACGCAGGACATTGCCCACGGCCTCCTGAACGAGCGGATGGTCATCGACGACAAGCGTGCGCACGGCGCGACCTGCGGGCTAGCCCCAACGTGCCGGACATCATAGCGCCGATAGCGCAAATCCCCCGCGCTTTCATGCGATTGGGTCGCGCGGTCCTCAGACGGACGGGCGAGTGGAGGCCGTTAACGCATGGCCCCGACCCCTAAGCCTGATTCCCGCGTGAGCGCCGCATGCCCGATAGTCGCTCCGTCCTTGCGCCGCATCGACGCGCTTCACGCAACACCCGATTGACCACCACAACGGAGAGACCAATGAAGCAACTGACCCAACAGATTTGCCTGGCCACGGTGCTCGCGCTCGGCGCCTGCGGGATCGCGCAAGCAGAGGAGGAAGGGAGGCGATGCCGCGAAGGGAGTCTCGACGGCTTGTACATCTTCTCGGCAAGCGGATACACCATCGTGGGGGGCGTGGCGCAACCGAAGGCGATCGTCGAGCTGATCCGTTTCGACGGCGGAGGATCGTTGATCGCTCCGGCGGCGACGCGCAGCATCAACGGCGTCATCACGCAGTTCCCGTTCAACCCGAATTCCCCGTTGGGGCACTACACGCTCAACCCCGACTGCACCGGCACGGTCACCTTCGGCGTGGGCGGTCCTTCCTTCGACATCTTCGCGTCTCCCAATGGCGAGGATGCCTGGATGATCCAGAACCAGCCCAACACCGTCTTCCAGGGCAACGTGGCGCGCGTCGCGCGCTAGTCGACTACCTCCGCTGGCAATGACCCCGCCGACGCGGCGGGGTCATGCATTCGACGGGTAGCTCTTGCGGGCTCGACCCGCCGACGGCATGGGAGCATGCTGTCCCTTTCCACCTCCGCGGCCGGTGCATGCCCCGTCTCACGCGGCGCAAGCTGTTCTGGAAATACGCCGCTTACCTCTCGGGACTCGTGAGCGCACTGCTCCTGATGAGCGGCGCGCTGGGCGGATATTTCGCGTTCCAGGAATCCGTCAACGCCCTGGAAGAGATCCAGCGCGCAAAGGCCGGGTTCGTGGCGAGCGAGATCGCGCGGTTCATGGACCGAGTTGAAAGTGCGTTGCAGTCGACGACGACCAAGTTCGGCAGGGTCGCGCCCGAGAACCTGGAGGACCTACGTCTCGATCTGATCGCGCTGTTTCGGCATCAACCTGCGATCTCGGATCTGCACTGGGTAGGCGCTGACGGCCGTGAAACGCTCGCGCTGTCACGCGTCGTCCGCGACTCGAGTTACAGCGGCGTGGATTGGTCGGACGACGCGGGCTTCAAAGCCACGCGTGCGGGCACGACCTACGTCGGGCCGGTGAATTTCCGGCATGGAAGCGAGCCCTATGTCTCGCTCGCAGTGAGTCGTAATCGCGAAGGCCCAATGCTGTTCGCGGAGGTGAACCTCAAGTTCGTGGGCGACGTCCTGTCAAAAGTCCAGGGAGGACCGGGAGACGTGGCCTACGTCGTGGACGGAAGCGGCCGGCTGGTGTCGCACCCCGACATCAGCCTGATGCTTGGCAATCAGGATTTTTCCTCTCTATCGCAAGTGCGTCGCGCCCGGGGGCTGCAGTCCGAAGGAGGGCGTGATGAAGATCGCAACCTCGCCGGGCGCGCGGTTCTGGCGGCCATGGTTCCGATCGAGCGCCTCGGATGGACAATTCTTGCCGAGCAGCCGCGCGACGAAGCGTTGCGACCGGTGTACGCGTCCGTCGCGCGCTCGGTCGCGTTGGTCGCACTGGGCCTCGCGGCCGCAGTAGTAGCAAGTCTCGTTCTGGCGCGGCGGATGGTGCGGCCGATCCGCCAGATCGAAGCGGGCGCATTCGAGATCGGCGAGGGGAGCTTCGACCGACGCATCGACGTCAAGACCGGCGATGAGCTCGAGGCGCTCGGCGTCCAGTTCAACCGCATGGCGACCCGCCTGCAGGAGATCTATGCCACGCAGGAGGCGCGCATCGCCGAGCGCACGCGCGACTTGGCGCAGGCCAACGA
>JBKPOL010000274.1:0-2280 GCA_046733075.1 Pseudomonadota bacterium
TGATTCCGCTCGTGCAAAGCGAGCTCACGCAGATCACCCGTCGCGTGCCGGATCTCTTCGCAAGGTTCACCGCCCGCGTTGGTCCGATCCTGGAGGAAAAGCTCGGCGTCACGCTCGCGCTCGACTTCGAATCGATTCGCGGTTTCATCACCGAGAATGCGCAGGAGGCGCGCGACCTTTCCGCGCGACTGCTCTCGGGTGTCAAGGCCGGTGGCCAGATCGTGCTGGCGCTGCTCGTCAACCTCGCGCTGATACCCGTCGTGATGTTCTACCTGCTGCGCGACTGGAACATGATCCTCGATCGCATCGACGACCTGCTGCCGCGCCGCTGGCGCCCGAAAGTGCGCACGATCGGGCACGAGATCGACGGTGTCCTCGGCGAATTCCTGCACGGGCAGCTGCTCGTGATGGTGGCGCTCGCCATCTACTACTCGGTCGCGCTGTCGATCGCCCGACTCGATCACGCCCTCGCGATCGGCATTCTGACCGGCGTGCTCGTGTTCATTCCGTACGTCGGTTTCGGTCTCGGCTTCATGCTCGGCGTGCTGGCGGCGATCCTGCAATGGAACGGCTGGCCGGGATTTCTCGCCGTCGTCGGCGTGTACGGGTTTGGCCAGCTGCTCGAAAACTACGTGCTCGTGCCGTTTCTTGTCGGCGATCGCATCGGGCTGCATCCGCTCGCGGTCATCTTCGCGTTGCTCGCGTTTGGCGCGCTGTTCGGTTTCGCCGGCGTGCTGATGGCGCTGCCCGTCTCCGCGGCGTTGCTGGTAGGACTGCGTCATCTGCGCCGCGCGTACGTGGCGTCGCCGGTCTACCAGGACGACCCCGACTGAAGCTCAAGGGCGAGCGTGCAAGCGATGCGCACGGCGCGTTGCTTCGTCCGTTCGCTTTCGCATGACTGAACAGTTCGTCCTCGACCTCGCTGCGGCCGAGCCTCCGAGCTTCGACAACTTCGTCACTGGCCGCAATCGCGAGGCGGTTGCGGCGCTGCTTGCGCTCACCGGCGGCGCAACGAGCGGATCCGGCATTCTCGTATGGGGTGCGACGGGTGCCGGAAAGAGTCACTTGCTTCGCGCTTCGGCCCTCGCCGCACGCGGATCACGGCAGGTGGTGGAATGCGCGGCGCCGCGCGAGGTGCCGTCCGTCGATGCGTGCGGCGACGCGGCAACGACGCCGCTGCTGATCGTCGACGACATCGACGACGCCGATCCGGACGAGCAGGGTCGGCTCTTCACGTGGATCAACGCGCTCGCCGCGCGTGGTGGTCAGTGGATCGCCGCCGCTTCGGTGCCGCCCGCCCGGATGACATTGCGCGACGACCTGCGTACGCGGCTTGCGCTCGGCCTCGTTCTCGAGGTCGGTTCACTGACCGATGGCGACAAGGCTCAGGCGCTCGAGGTCTATGCGAACGAGCGGGGATTTCGACTCCCGGCCGACGTCATCGCGTATCTGCTTGCCCATGCGCCACGCGATATGGCAAGCCTCGTCGCCACGCTTGCCGCGCTGGACCGGCATTCCCTCGCCAGCCAACGCAACGTCACCATCCCCCTCGTTCGGGATTGGCTTCGGCTGTCATCCGGGAGCGAAGAAAGCGGCGGCTGAGAAGCGAGCATAACCGACGCGAACGCGAGTCCCCGTGCGTCGTGCGGATGGCTCCTAAGCCCTTGAACCGCCGTTGGTTCATGGCTTTGCCGCTCGGCCGTGCGGTGTCAACGCCGATGCGATGGCCGGCGTTAAGGGGGCGGCCCGCGATTTCGGCGTGCTTTCCCACAATTTCCAGGAATGTTTCCGACGATGAACAAGATTCTGATTGCCCTCGCGGCCTCCGTATTCGCAGCGACGGCGTGGGCGCAGGGCGCGAGTGCCCCGGCTGACAGCACCTCGGCGATGGCTCCTGCACGCACCGCCGCAGCGACGACGCAACCAGCGCCGGCCGCTACCGGCGCAGCGGGGGCGACCGCGTCGACCAAGTCCAGCGCCTCGAAGAAGTCGACGACGAAGCACAAGAAGAAGGCGAAGAAATCCGCTTCTCACACCGCTTCAGTGAAAGTGAAAGCGGCGCAATAAGCTGCAGAAAAGTCTACAGGCGTAACCCCGTTCACCCGAAAACCACCCCTTACTTACAGGAATTGTCATGAACAAACTGCTTGCTTCCCTGATTGCCGGCATCTTCGCGATTTCAACAACCGCCGCGATCGCCCAGACTGCCGCTCCCGCGACGCCCGCCACCCCGGCGACGCCCGCGATGAAGTCCGACGACTCCATGAAGCACGACAACAT
>JBKPOL010000275.1:0-10071 GCA_046733075.1 Pseudomonadota bacterium
CGGCGAATAGAGCGTAGCTCTCGCCCCTTCGCCGGTCTGTCCGGCGACGAACACAGAATCGCCAAGCATCGGCCAAACGATTGCTGAGCAGATGCTGTTACGGGCGTCAATGGTCGATGAAAAGTTTCCTAAGCGTGCGCCAACGCACATACAGAGCACGGGATGTACGCGCATGCTGGATGCAGCACATTGGGCTGGCACTCCTGCAACCGGCCGAAAGCGTCGGTTACGGTCGTGGTCGAGCGCAATGATCGCTGTCCTTCGCATCGGCTGGATCGCTCGATTACCCGGTTGATGTTAATGCAGGCAAACCCAGGAGAGCCAAAGATGCATGCCGTCGTTAGAAACTACTCAGGTGCTGGGGCAAAGCAGCTTTTTGACGTGCTGGAAGAGCATAAAGCCGATGTCGAAAGTACACTTCGCAAAGTGCCGGGTCTCATGACCTATACGCTGTTGCGCAGCGACGATGGCGGTATGTCGGTGACTGTTTGTAAGGACAAGGCAGGCATCGACGAAAGCTTGAAAGTTGCGAGTGAGTGGATCAAGAAAAACGCCTCGGAAATTCGAGCGAGCCCGCCCGCACTCACGGAAGGCTCCGTGATCGTTCAAATCAAATAGTTTCTGGACGTCCCCTCCCTCCGCTTCTCGCGACAACCCGATAGTTCCTTACGTTCTCGCGAATCCGATCGTTCCGTGCGATCAGCGGCCCTTAAGGCGATTGAGTGCCGGATGCACTCAAAATCTTTGGGGAAAGCGAAACAGGCATGGCAGACCATGAAGAACGGTAGTCGTAAGAGGCTGGCGCAGGTGGCCGCAGTCGTAACACTCATGTGTATTGCTGACGCTCGTGCGAACGATTGCGCGGGGGGAATGGACGCGACCGGCAATACTTGCAACGGCGACGTGGCCGCGCGAACGATAAGCGCAGTCGAGTCCAAGCTGCTTTATCTCAAAGGCGCGGCAATGATGGCCTCGCTGCGATCGATGCAGGCAAAACAGCGTCAGATTGAAGCCAACGCTGAAGCGAAGAGCGCTGAGGCGCACTTGAAGACTGCACTGAAAGCGCTGAGCGACGCCGAAAAGCCGGCGGGCCGTTAGGTCGCGTCGCCCTGTGGACTGTTTCCCATCGAGAGATTTTGCGCACTGCGCGAATGCGCCGTCCACTGCTTTGGAGAATGCGTCCGCAAGGTGCCGCGCTTATCCAGCCGGATCGCGGCGCGCGCGGCCGCCGGTTCAAGCGCATTCATAGCGGCTCCTCTAACTCGGCTCAGCACTTTCCGCGCCGACCCGCTTCGCACGCGAGTCCCTGAACCTCGCTCCCCGACGACCAATACCGTGCGCTTGCTGCTCGCGGTTCGGCGGCGAAGCGCGGAATAACTTTTTCGAACACACTAGACATCCCGGTGAACATCGTGCGCATTGGTCGGAACGGCACCGTGCGGCACCGTACAGACGATAGCAAGATCGACCCCCACAATCCTTGGCGGGTGGGGTTTGGGCGCACCTGCCGCCCGGGCAGGCGTTTTTTTACTAGTAGAAATTCTGATTGCCTTATTGCTTTTGAACGGTTCAAAGGCTGCGCCGGGAACGTTCTTCGAGGAGTTAACATGAACAGAATGCAGATTCGACTTTTGACTTTTTGTGCTTGCGCTTTCGCAATCGCAGGCCCTGTATCAGCGGCTGATCCCAACGTGCGGACAGTCATCACGGGATTGAACTCGTCTTGGAACGAAGCCTTCAACAGGGGTGACGCATCGGCTGTTGCCGCACTCTACGACGAGAAGGCCACTTTATCCGCCGGTAACGGCAAAACGTTAGTGGGCCGCTCTGAGATCGAGAAGTTATTCAAAGGTTTTATCGATGGCGGCGTCCACAAGCACACGATCGACATCGTTGAGGTGTACGGCAACGGCGACTTTGCCTATGAAGTGGCAACATGGAGCGCCAAGGGTCGTGAAAAGGACGGCAAAGAGCCTGCTTTCGGGGGAGTCCTTACCAACGTGTTCGAGCGAGGCACGGACGGAAAGTGGAAGTCGCTGTCGCATGTATGGAATACGTCATCCGATTGACGTTGGCGCTGCCTGATGCCCTGAATTGACAGCCAAGGATGACCGGAGCCCACCTCTGCGAAGGGTGGGAGCCCAAGTAGCGTTGACGGAATGCGACAGGCGTCAATCCGTACGATCCGACGGCCCCGCGCCCTTATCCTTTGTCCAAGCATCGTCGGACGCTAGGCGCAACGTGCGGAAACGCTGGGCGCGTTGCAAGTGCCGCGCGTTCTCGATCAACCGGCAGCTTTTCGATCGCCGCGCGCACTCAGCTACGCCTCGCCGCCGGAACCCGCGCAAGGAGGGCTCCGCTAGCGAGCACGCGCGTTTGGTGGGAGATCGCTAAGCCTTGCGCCCAAGATCCGGGGAGCTACGCTAAGCCAGAGCAAGCCCTGCGCCGGACAGACCGACGGCTCATCGGTCCAAAGAGATCGGTTAGAGTCGACCATCCTTGCTGCCGAAGGACGGCCCTGACCGCGTTGCTGCTGCCAGCAAGCAGCATCGCCATTGCCCGCTCCGACACTCCTCGGCCTGTCACGCACGGCGGTCGGATCAGGGTTGCGGCTCGACGAGCGCAGTCACGAGGTGCGGTTAGCGTGATGATGGCGCCACTTAGTTCGCCAATCGCGTTCATTGAGCAGAACCTACCTCGCACCTGCAAAAGATGGCGAGGTTTCCGGTAACTACTTCCTAGCCACGCTCACGACAAGGGGTCTGTTTCAACTCTCTCGGGGAGGAACGTCGAAACGGCCGCTCCGGTTGCAACCTACTGGTCGGGCCGGCACGAAATGAGCATTGCGCAGAAGCGAGACCGTCCGAGGGATTGCGCATGGAACGAGCAGAGACACTACTCGAACGCGCTCGCCGTCACGTTGCCGAAGGCGAGCAACGCATCAAGGATCAGCAGCTTCGAATAGCCGAGCTGCGCCTGCACGGCGCGGATACTTCGATGGCTGCGCGTGTTCTTGACGAATTCATAAACGCGCAGCGCGCCCTCGTAATGTCTCTCGAGGGCGAAGAATCCCTGACCTGCCAGCACCGCCCGGCTGAACCTGACGCTGGCTCGATCAACCCTTAATGCGCCGCGGATCGTTGCCGCGGGTATCCTTCCCGGCGGCGCCGCCGGCCTCGTTCTTGATCGCGAGCATAGGGTTTCTTCGTGTTCAACCTGCTCGAGATCGACGACCGAGCGCGCGCAGCCGCACGGCGAGGATCTTTCCGCGCCATCGTCGAGGGCCATCACGAGGGACCGTCGCAGAGCGCATTGGGTCGAGCTCTTCCCAGGCAGTGCCGGCGCTGCGTACCGCATGCCGCTCGCCGAGTGGCAGCGCGTAATCATGGCCGGACGGGCGGTCGTTGTCGTGCGGTTCGCGAGGTTCACCGCGCGTTTCGGCACCGTTAAAAAGCCCTTGCCGCGAGCGGAGAGAACTGGGGCACACACCGGCAAGTTCCAGTACATCGGTATCGGGGTTGGCAGGACCAGTCGGCATATGGGCGGAGCGTTCCGCCGTGTAGGATCGCCAAGGCTCGTTCGGCGCCTGTTCAATAACCGCGCCCCAGAAAAGTCAAACATCGGAGCGACGGTTGGGCCGTAAGCGGGATTGGCTCAGGTTGGCGCGAAACCATGCGGCATGGCATGCTCGGCACGACATCGCTCCCGGGCAGGAGAGAGATAAACTGCTCGCACGACATGCTCCTGAGCAGGAATAGAGTGCTCGCTTGACATGCTCGTGCTTAGAACAGACAGAAGAGGATAAGCGATGCCCAATCGATTAGTCCGAGACGTGATCGCCAGCAGAAAGGCCATCACCGCCTCCACCAAAACCACGGTTTCGGCTGCGGCGCGGCTGATGAAAAGACACCACGTCGGCGCGTTGATGGTCGTTGAATCCGACCATCTCACGGGGATCTTCACCGAGCGCGATGCAGTCTTTCGGGTACTCGCCGAGGGGCGCGACCCAGCAACCACGCATCTTTCCGAGGTCATGACAGCCGCACCGCGCACCATCGACGCCGACAAGGCGGTTGGGCATGCGCTCATGATGATGTACGACGGCGGCTTCCGACACGTGCCTGTTGTCGACCACGGAAAGCCGGTGGGCATGGTCTCCGCGCGCGACGCGCTCGGTCCGGAGCTCCAGGAATTCGAAACGGACCTGGTACAGCGCGAACACATCGGCGAGGTGCTGTAAGAGCTTGGTCACCGGCCCTGCAAGTGCTTGGTGACAGATTTCGCGCGGGATAACACGCCAGCGCTTCCCGGAAGATGGAGGGCTGCGGATCGTGTAGCGACGTGGCGCGATAGTCGTTGCTCGCTTCGCGTCCCTCGGCGCAACGTAGGCTCATGCCAAAGGTCGAGCTCTATCCATTCCGCTACCGCGATCGCGTCACCCGCAGGTGGGTGCGCGCGCGCTACGCGGCGACGCGGGAAGAAATCGCGAAGGGAAACGAGGAGTGGGAGATCATCGGTCCGACGGAAATACGTGACGTCGATTTGCACGCCCGGTACTTCACGCCGTTTCGCATTACGCCGTACGCGGAAGCGATGCGCATGTTCGAGCAGCCGCCGGAGATCAACCCGCACCTTGAACGACCACCGGCGATCGATGGAGTCGAGCGCTTCCTGGCGCTGCTATTCCTGCGCCGCTACGTCACCTACTGCGCGCGACGTCGCCGCCTGGCGCAAATGCAGGGCGCCGCTCGATTGATGAGCGAGATTGCGTCGCGCGCTTAGCAGGTCCACGACACAGAGTTCGGGAAAAAGGGCCGCGCAACTGACTCAGTGCTCTGCCGTTACGGGACGCATGCGGTTGTAGCGGACGGTCTTAGCTGGCTGGATCCGCCCGACCGCACCTGAGTCGGTCCGGACTCCGAGGTCATGCGGAACAGCGTAACATCGCCGTCCGTTCGAATCTGCCACCCGAGGGAGATCGCCGATGAAGACGGTTCTAGGGTCTGTCGTGTTGCCTGCTTTGTTCGCAACGATGCTCGCGGGCTGCGCGTCGTTGATGGTGGAGAATCCCGTTACGCCTCCCAACCAGGACTGCAAGGGGGAATGTCGGGTCAACGTTTCCGTGACCTGCAAGTTCGTGTTCTGCAAGGTTTCGGTGCCCTACGAGGTTTACGCGCACGGTCAGAACGTTTTCTGGGACGTCGACCAGGGCGCTCATCCGAGCTTCCAGTTCGATCCGGTCTCTGGAATCGAATTCAAGACCGAAGAAGGCCGCCGCAACTTCACTTGCCAAATTCTCGCTGGCGGACGCTCCTTCAAGTGCGACAACGCGAAGGCGCTCGGCAAATACGAGTACAGCGTCAAGATCATCGGGGTACCACGGCTCGATCCGTGGATCGTCAACTGACACCGACGTTCCTGCGGTGGCTCTGCCGGGGGTTCTCACGCAGGACGTGATTCAGGAGCGTCAAAACCTCGCTCTGATCGCGCAGGAACAGCGTTGCGGCGCTGTTCGCCGCAGGCTCTACGCGAAGCGTCAGAACGCCCGGCAGTTGCAGTGCGAAGACGCGTTCATCAGTCTCGTCGTCGCCGACGTAGAGGACGGTCGTCGAGCGGGTGTGATCCATTAATGCACGCACTGCGTCGCCTTTGTCGGGAGCGTTCGGCGGCAGCAGGTTGACCACGGCCTTGCCGTCGATCACCCGCGGCTCTGGCACGAGGCGTCGGATGCATTCATTGATGCTCGCCTGCGCCACATCTGCATCGGGCGCGCTGCGAAAATGCAGCGACAACGAATAGCCCTTGTCTTCGATAGACACGCCCGATTTCCAGAGTGCGTCGCATTTTTCAAGCGCTCGATGCCACTCGCGCACCGCCTGCTTGAATTCCTCGGTGCGGGCGGAAGCGCCGGGCAGACCTTCCGCGCCGTGATTGCCGATCAGGTAGCGCGGCTCGAACGACAGCATCCTGCGCGCGTTGCCGACCGCGCGACCCGTGATGATGGCAACCGTCCATTGCTCGGCAATCTCCGCGAGCGCATGTTGCACAGCATCGGGCACGCGCGCGTCGTCGGGTCGCTCGACAATGGGTGCGAGCGTGCCGTCGATGTCGAAGGCGAGCAGAGGATCGCCGGCGACGACCGCGGCGAGGCGAGCAACGCCTTCCTGCGAGAATGCGTAGATCAACCTATCTCCACCGTGCGCTCGCGATGCTCTTCGATACGCTCGGCGATGCGCTGCCGCTGCCGCAACCGGCTCGCATCGAGCAACATCGCCCCCGCCCAGCGATACACGTTGTTTTCCTGGACGAGGCGCCGCATGCTGCGCATGCGCACACGCTGCTCGTCCGGCGGCATCCGTAGTGCGCGGTCGAACACTTCCGCACACTGATCGACGTGATAGGGATTGACCGGCAGCGCGTCGTGCAATTCGCGCGCAGCGCCGGTGAACTGGCTGAGCACCAGCACGCCCTGCTCGTCGTCCCGCGATGCGACGAACTCCTTCGCGACGAGATTCATTCCGTCGTGCAGGCTCGTGACGATGCACACGTCCGCTGCACGAAAGTACTCGTTGATCACTTCGGGCTCGTGGTGCTCGGCCTTGAGGCGAATCGGGGGAAGCGCAGCACTCGAATAACGCGCATTGATCCGCGTGGCGAGTGCGTGTACCTCGCCCTCGAAGCCGCGGTACTCGTCGAGCGATGAGCGCGTAGGCGCGGCGATCTGTACGAACACGAACTTGCCGATGTACTCCGGCTGCAACTCGAGGAGGCGCTCCAACGCGTGGAAGCGCTCGATGATGCCCTTCGTGTAATCCATCCGGTCCACGCCGATGCCAAGCCGTATATCGGCGGGCAATCCCTCACGCGCGAGTACGTTGCGCCGGCATTCCGGCACGCTCGGTTGGCGATCCACGAACGGCGAAGGCCACTGGACCGAGATCGGGAACGGCTCGATTGCCGTCCGATGCCCGCCATGCGACACCGTGAAGTTTTCGTAACCGATGCGCGCCTCAAGGTAACGGTCGACCGTATCGATGAAGTTGCGGCAATGGTATTGCGTGTGGAAGCCCAGAATCGTGCTGCCGAGCAAGCCCTCCAGTATCTCGGTGCGCCATGGACAGATGCCGAACGATTCTGCGTTGGGCCACGGGATATGCCAGAACGTGATGATCGTCGCCTTCGGGAGGCGCTGCTGAATGAAGCGCGGCAGCACGGCGAAGTGATAGTCCTGCACGAGGACGATTGGATCGTCGGTTCTCGCCTCGGCACACACGGTCTCCGCGAAGCGCTGGTTGACTGCGACGTATTGCTCCCAGTCGCTCGTCCTGAAGATCGGCCGCACATGTGCGATGTGACAGAGCGGCCACAGCCCTTCGTTCGCAAAGCCGTAGTAGTAGCCCTGTTCCTCCTGCTCGCTCAGCCAGACTCTGCGCAACGTGTACGAGGGCGCATCGGGCGGCACGGCGATCCTGCCATGCGCATCGGCCGTCGCCTTGTCCGCCGTCCCGCTGCCGTGCGCGATCCACGTGCCCGAGCACGCACGCATGATCGGTTCCATGGCGGTCACAAGGCCGCTTGCCGGACGCCGGATGGCGATATCGCTGCCTTGCTGCATGTGAATGTACGGCTCGCGGTTGGACACGAGCAGCACTTCGTCGCCGGCGAGCTCGTTACGCAGCACCGATCGCAGCATCTCCGGATTCCAGATCGCGCCGCGTTCCATGTTCCGGCGACTGGCATCGACTTCGCGCAGCAGCGCGCGCACTTCGCCGACCAGGGGCTGCAGATCGGGATAGGGCGGCCGATAGAACGGCTGAATGATCCCCTCGCCGCGCAACAGCGCTCTCACGCCCTCCATCCAGCCGCGCCAGGACAGATGCGCGATCAACACGGTGATGAGCGATACCACGATGCCGAGCAGGATGAAGAACCCGATCAGGTACCGCCGGGTGTCCGCGCTGCGCCTGTCGACAAAGCTCATGTCGTGGACGAGCACGAGCGTACCGACTTGCGGCGCTCCCTGGGTCGGAATCGGCACCCACGCGAAGTGCAACGGTCCCGGCGGAAAATCGCGCAGCACGTGTGCATCGGGTCCCGTCCCGCGAACTTCGCGGCAGCCGAGCGCGAGCGGGTACGTTTGCGTGTAATAGACGAGCTGGCCTTCGGCGTTGCAATACGCGATCGCGTACAGCCGCTCGTCCTGAACATCGCGGCTGAAGAGCTGCCGCACTGCGCCGCGGTTGTCGGCGCGCACGGCGTCGAGGAGCTGCTCCTGCATCGTGGCCGCCACGAGGCGGGACCTTACGTCGAGGTCGTTGACCCACCACCGCAGCATCAGTCCGTCAACGAGCGGCACGAGGGCAAGCGCAAGCAGCGCCAGCGCGATCGTCAGCGGTGCGATGAAACGAAGCGCAAGCCGCAGCCGGCGGAAGGCGGATTTGAGGTCCATCGTCGTGACCGATGTCGTGCGCGAGAAGCAGCACTGAGCCGATTATCGCTCCGCCTCGTTCGACGAGCTGTCAAACGACGGGTCCGACCGGTTTTGCACACTTAGTATGGCAGACTAGGAAAGACAAAATTCCAGCTTTGCCGACGAGCCGGTCGCGCCCCCGCGCCCGCCTGTTTCCTGCATAAAGAACGTTTCCGGACTTGTCCACGGCATCCACCCTGACCTCGCCCGCAGCCCGCCGCCGGCGGCTCGCGGTGGGCGCAAACGGGTTCGCGAATATCGCGCGGCAGGTCCCTTCGCCAAATCAGGACGCTCGGCCCGCGGGGACCGAGATAGCGCTCATCGTCGTTCACGGAATCTCATTGCCGCCGGGGGACTTCACGGGGGACCATGTCGAAAGGCTCTTCACCAATCGGCTCGATCCGAAGGCTCATCCGTATTTCGCCACCATCGCCGCGTTGCGGGTGTCCGCCCACTTCCTCATCCGCCGCGACGGCCAATTGCTGCAATTCGTATCGTGCGCCTCGCGCGCGTGGCACGCGGGCCGGTCGAGCTGGCGTGAACGATCCGGCTGCAACGATTTTTCGATCGGTATCGAACTCGAGGGTGCCGACGACGTCCCCTACGCCTCGGCGCAGTACGCCGTCCTCGGCCGGCTGATCCGCGCACTCCGCGTCCGCTACGCGATCGAGGACATCGTCGGGCACAGCGACATTGCGCCTGGGCGCAAGACCGATCCCGGCCCAGCGTTCGACTGGTCGCGCCTCCGCCGATTGGTCGGCCGGCGTCGGCACGCGAGGCGGGGCGACATTCCATAGGGCCCCCGGTGGGGTCGTTCGAGCCTGAAGTCGACCGCCTCACCCGGAGCGGCTCGGCCGGCCCGCGTACGGTATAATCGACTGTTTATGCGCTTTCTCGCGGATTACTTTCCGCTCGTACTCTTTTTCGTCGCGTTCAAGTGGCAGGGCATCTGGGTTGCCACGGCAGTCGCCATCGCGGCCTCGGTTATGCAGATCGCATGGTTCCATTGGCGCGGCAGCGTTTCGGCCATGCAATGGCTGTCGCTCGTCATCATCGTGCTGTTCGGAGGAGCGACGCTCGTTCTGAAGGATGAAACGTTCATCAAGTGGAAGCCGACTGTGCTTTACCTGTCCTTCGGCGCCATTCTCGCAGCGGGCAAGCTTGTCTGGCACCGCGATCTTCTTGCCGTCGTGCTGCCCCCCTTGAAGGACTTGGGACTGCCCCCACCGATTTGGACACGCGTGACATGGTCGTGGGTCGCGTTCTTCGGAGCGATGGCGCTCGCCAACTGGTACGTCGCATTCCATTTCCCGACGGAGATGTGGGTCGACTTCAAAGTGTTCGGCGCCTCGGGGCTGTTTTTTCTGTTCGTGGTCGCGCAGTTCGTCCTGCTGGCGCGGCATGCCACGGAGCCGTTGCGATGAATGCTCGGGAGCGAACCGCGTCGACGCGACCGCAGCCGGTGCAAAGCGCGCACGACGGTCATGCTCCCGTTGCCGACACGTTGCGCGAACGGCTCAACGCCCTCGCGCCGTCCATTGTCGAGATCCGCGACGACAGCGCGCAGCACGTCGGCCACGCCGGGGCGGCCGGCGGCGCCG
>JBKPOL010000276.1:0-3686 GCA_046733075.1 Pseudomonadota bacterium
GCCATTGCCCGGGCAGTCGTACGGATGCGTCCCCCCGCTTCAGTGCGGACAGCGCACTGAGGATGACGTTAATTTCATCCGTAGACGTAGTGGGAAGTTCGAGCACCTGCATGGCGGGACACTCCTGGCGAAATTAGTTGGCGCAAGCGTCCCGGGCGGGACGGGGTATCGAAAAATTCGGTCATGCACACGAGCAATAGAGAATCGCCGCCGCGCGCCGGTCGGGCGGAGCTTGCCGGCGCGGGGGCGTCAAGGCGCAGGCACGCGCAATCCCCCGCGCGCGACGCACATACGCGCATCGATTGTCCCATGTGTTGCGCAGGTTTCACAGGCACACGCGACGTCGTTGCATATTCGTACAAATCGGCGGCGCGGCTTTATGGAGTAATATTTTCCGCGTCGAAGCACCGCTTCCGCCGGAGACTCCGATGCCCAATCCAGCGAAACGTTCGAACCCGATCACTCAAGGAGCACGGATCCTCGTCGTCGACGACGACAGCGACGGCGCCGAAGCGGCCGGCAAGCTGCTGGAGACCTTCGGGTGCAACGTCGCGCTCGTCGTTTCCGCGGGAGAGGCGCTGGAGCGCATCGAGGAAGGCGCGGACATCGATCTCGTCTTCTCCGACGTTGTCATGCCGGACATCGACGGCCTGGAATTCGCCGAGCGCCTGAACGCTTTGCGTCCGGGCTTGCCAGTGATTTTTTGTACGGGTTACACAAGCGCCGTCGAAGCGCTCACGGATTGCGGCGCGATGGCGCTCATGAAGCCCTACTCCGCGGACGTTCTCGAACGCGTCGTTGCGGAACGGTTGCAGATCGCGCGGGACACCGCGCGCCATTCCTCCGACTGATGCCCTCAAAGGAAAGGAACCGCAGCCAGCCGGCGCTCCGGCGCGGGTGCCGCTGGGTGGAAAGCCGCTTGCGCTTTGCCTTACGTAGCCCGGCTGGGCGAGACAACCTCGCCCTCCAGCATGCGGAGTTGCCACAGGTCCTTGTGCCCGCTGTGCAGCAGTGGCCTGATCGCCAGCCGGCCGGTGTGCCCGATGCTGCGCTCGAGATAACGCATCTCCCCGAATTTATCGCGCGTCGCTTCGTCGATCGTTGCTTCGAAACCGCTTTCGCGCATCATGAGGATGCCCTTCGCACGTAGCGCGAGCTCGGTGTGCAAGCGCAGGTAGCACAACAAGTCTGCGACCACCGCGCCCTTGAAGCGGCCCTTGACCGAGGCGAGGTATTGACCCGCCGGCGAGTCCGGAAAGTGGCCGGAAGTGATCGACTCGAGCATGCGCGCGTCGGCGTCGAAGCCGTGGCCAAGCCAATCGGCGAGCGCACGTTCGCTGCGGTCGAAAATGAACATCAGCAGCGGCGGCAGGACGACGATTACGGCGAGCGTCGACAGTCGCGGCGACCCATTCAAATGGTTGAATGCGGAGTGCACCACTACCGCACAGAGGTAGCCGGGCACGAACGCGAGGATGCGTGGTGCACGCATCCTCTCGGCCATCGTCAGGCTGATCAGCGCGAAAATCGCCGTCGTGCCGCCGTGCATGATCGCAGTGCCGAAGCCGCGCACGATCCACGTGCCGAGTCCTGCGTCTGGGACCAGCTGCTGGTAGTACAAATTCTCGACGAGCGCGAAACCGGTGCCGACGGCAAATCCTGCAATGGCGGCGTCGACGAGAAATCCCACACGATGCATGCGGATCAAGCCGACGACGGCGAGCGCCTTGCCCAATTCCTCGACGATCGGCCCGACGTAACGGCTGAAGCTCGTGAAGTTCATCGAGAAGTTCCCAATCAGATACGCATTGGCGGCATAGCACGCGGAGGCGACAGCGACACCGGAGACGACGATGGCTATCACGACGCGCACGCGCACCAGCTTGTAGCTGTCGAGATAGAGAAGCGCGGCGAGGAACGCGAGGACGGGGAGGAGCCCGATAACGATATTCAGCAGCAGATTGAGCGACATGTGCAAGCGAATATGCAGGCGATGTTTTCGTCCACCCGCGCTACAGGATCTTGAGCGAGACCATCCACTCGCTGCCAGTGCGACGCGCATCGCGGAAGCCAACCGCGAACCCCGCAGACAGCGTCATGTCGGACCAGTGCAAAACCTGGAAGCGAAGATCCACCTGGGCGCCGAGGCTTTGATAACTTTGCCTTAGGGCTGAGTTGGAAACGTCCGTCCACAGCCCGGTCGCGAAGACCGCCGGACGCAACCAGTGAAGGTAGAAGGCGGGAGTGCCGACCGATTCGAAAATGACTGGTGGCAGGTTCCACTCGACCATCTCGCGCACAAAATTGAGCCCGCTGATCTCGTCGATCTCGAACCCGGGCATCGAATAGTATTCGCGATACCGCTTGATCGATCCCCGGTCGACGTAGTTGTTACCGAAGCCCCCGAAATAGAAATTGGATACCGGATTGTCACGCCGGCCGGTGCTGAATCCCGCCGCACTGCGAAGCCAGATCGACGAGTGAGGCAACGGCAACGGAATGCCGAAATCGAATGTTCCTCGCACCTGCGTTGGAGTCTCGTCACTGACGCGATGCCCTTTCACGACGAAGTCCCACGTGATTCCCTTCTCGTCGTCCACAGCCCCTTGCGAGCTACGCGCATCGGTGTAGTGAAGACCGACCTGCGCCGTAAGCAAGCGAGTGAATGGCGTTTCCACGTTCTGCGCATTCGGCAGCACATCGATCTTGTCGTAATACTCGAAGTCGTAGGCCAGCAGCAGCTTGCGCGGCTCATCGAAAATCAGAAAGTCGTCGTACCCGACCTTCGCCGCGTAGCCCTTGCGACTCCGCTTCGTCGGACCGAACAAGTCATAGAAGTCGGACTTGTTCCATGAGAGTTCGCCGCGCCAAAAACGGTAACGTGCGGTGATGTCGATGTGACCTCGTTCTTCTGCCGGCAGCGACGTGCTGGGCGAGTATGTGCCAGTGATGCCGATTTCTGCGAACTGCAGTGGATCGGCAATATTGAGGTGATAGCCAAGGCCAACGGTGCTCTTGTAGCCCTCGATGACCGGGTACCCATTCGTCAAGGTCAGATTGGACCAAGGCAAGTAAGGCTCTTGACCGGTCACGAGCTTCTGATCGTCGACAGCGCGTGGGGGCTCCACCTGCCATGTCTTCACGATCGGATGGCTGACGGCCAATTCGGCCCCCAGGAACGTTATGGCGCTCACGTCGGAGATTGGCGTGGGATCGATGATCGCCGGCGCGAACCCTTGCCCGGTGTAATTCAGAACGAGTAGCCGACCATCGGGCAGAGGGACGGGTCGAAAGAAGCCGGTTTCGGCATTCGATACCGCTTCGATCGCGCCACTCGCGACGTCGCAGCGAAAGACGTTCGACACACCCGTGAAATAGCTGCTGCCATATAGAAAGCGGCCGTCCGGCGAGAAGGTGAAGCTTTCGGGCACGGACTGGCCGAAGCGGAATTCCGCAACCGGTCGAACGTCTCCGTTCGCCAAACGCTGCATATCCCAGACGCGCAGGAACTGGTCGCCATTCACTTCAGCGACAGAGCCGGAGAGAAGGCGCCCATCCGGTGAAATGTCGAGGTCGTAGGGCACGACACCGTAGGGGAACGGGTAAACGCGATACCAAGTGTCGTAAGGCGGCGGGATCCTGACGAGTGCCGCGAGGCCGTTCTCGTGCCGCACGCCCATCAATGC
>JBKPOL010000277.1:0-4220 GCA_046733075.1 Pseudomonadota bacterium
GTGCCGCGATGTAAGCGCATCATGACCAGGAAGCCATCCGCGCGTACCGCGACGTAACGCATCATGACGAGCCGAGGAAGCCATGCAACTTTCCGGCAAGGTTGAATCCTGCTGGGTCGCGAGTGCGCCGGAAACGCACTACCCGCGTTACGAGCAATCGGATCGTTGTGACGTGGCGATCGTCGGCGGGGGCATCGTCGGCCTTACGTCCGCCTGGCTGCTGTCGAAAGCCGGGTACGCGGTGACGGTGCTCGAAGCGCGCAAGATTGGTCAGCAGGTAACCGGCCGCTCGACCGCCAAGATCACCGCGCAACATTCGCTCATCTATTCCCATTTAATCGAAACGCTCGGACTCGAACGGGCCCGGTTGTATGGCGAGGCCAATCATTGCGGCGTGGAGCTGATCGTCGCGCTGGCGACGCAGCTCGACATCGCGTGCGATCTCGAACGGAAGAACGCGTACGCATACACGCATGAGCCGCGACGCATGACGGCGATCGAGGCGGAGGCCGATGCCGCGCGGAGCCTCGGGTTCGACGCGCGCGTCGTCGCGCCGGCGCCGTTGCCGTTCGCAACCGCGGGCGCGCTGCAGTTTACGCATCAGGCGCAGTTCAATGCTGCCCAGTACCTCGTGGGGCTCGCGGGCGCCATCATCGATAACGGCGGACGGATCTTCGAGAACACGCGTGTCGACGATGTCGAGCGGCGAAGCAACCGCTGGCGTGTCAAGGTGGGGCGGCATCGGCTGGACACGGCCGCCGTCGTCGTTGCGACCAACGTTGCAATGTGGAGTCCGACGGAGCTCGATGTGACGTTGCGGCCGCGCTGCCATACGGCCATGGCATTTCGCGCCACCGGGTCGAATGCCGTCGACGGCGTCTTCATCGACATCGATCAGCCCTCGCATTCGATCCGCATGGGTCGCGATCGCGAAGGACCGCTGCTCATCGTGCTCGGTCCCAGTTTCACGACGGGGAACGACGGTGACGTCGCCAGGCGGTTCCTGGATCTCGAGGCGTGGGTACGCGCGAACATTCCCGCCGGTGACATCGTGTGGCGCTGGGTGAACGAGGATTACGACTCGCCCGATCGGGTGCCGTTCGCGGGCGAGTTGTCGCGCAAGGCGCCGGGCATGTACGTGGCTACGGGTTTCAACGGCTGGGGCATCAGCAACGGCACCGCGGCCGCGATGCTGATCGCGGACCAGATCCAGGACATCGAGAATCCCTGGCGGGCCTTGTACAACCCTTCTCGCCGCGTCCCCAAGGACTTCAATCGCGGCGGCGACAGTCAATCGATCGTGCGTGCGCTTGAAGACATCAAGCCGGGTGGGGGCGGCGTCATCGAGCACGGAAAGCAGAAGATTGCGGTATGGAGGGATATGCAGGGCGACCCCCACGCCTTGTCCGCCTCGTGCACGCATATGGGCTGCACCGTGACGTGGAACAACGCGGACCTGACGTGGGATTGCCCGTGTCACGGGTCGATGTTCACGTGCGAGGGACAGGTGATTCACGGTCCCGCCACCGAAGCTTTGAAGCCGGCGCGGATTCCCGTGAACGACGACTGAGGTCGGGGCAGGGTCGTCCTTGCGCCCTGACGCAGCGATGCTTCGCCGTCGCGCCTGTCGCAGCGATGGTTCGCCGTCGCGCGCCGTGCGCAGCGACGGTTCACGTTGCGCGCTTCCTGACCCGACAGGTTCGCCGTTGCGCACTTCCTGACGCACTGATGGACAGCCGAGGGGCGCCGGATTATAACTGCGCAGTTTTCCGCGAAGGCCCTTATACGCGCGTCCCAAACCAGGAGGAGACACCATGAGTCAATCGATCAGCCGCGTGCGTCGCGGCCTGATGCAGGGCGGCGCTGCTGCAGCGGCACTGGGCGCGCTCGGCTTTCCGGCCATCAGCCGCGGCCAGTCGGATGTCATTCGCATCGGTCACCTGACGCCGCTTACCGGATTTCTGGGACCGCTCGGCGAATACGCCGTCATGGGTGTCAAGCTGGCCGTCGAAGAGATCAACGCCGCGGGTGGCGTGATGGGGCGCAAGATCGAGCTGATCGCCGAGGACAGCGTCAATCCGCAGACCGCATCGACGAAGGCCGAGCGCCTGATCGAGCGCGACAAGGTCGTCGCGATCATCGGCGAGATCAGTTCCGCGTCCGGCCTCGCGATCGCCCAGGTCGCGCAGCGCAATCGCACGCTCTTCTTCAACACCGGTTGCAATTCGGACGAGCTGCGCGGCAAGTCCTGCAACCGCTATATGTTCCATACGGAGGCCGCGAACACGATGTACGTCTACGCGGCCGGACAGGCGCTCTTGCGCGACGGCATGGTGAAGGGGAAGAAGTGGTACAGCCTGACTGCCGATTACGCATTCGGTCACGATCTGCTCAAGGCCGCGAAGCGCTTCATGCAAGCGAATGGCGGCGAGTTCGCGGCCGATGAGCTGGTGCCCACCGATGCCGCCGACTTTTCGGCGTATCTCCTCAAGATCCGGAACGCGAAACCGGACATCGTCATTTCCAATCTCGCGGGTGCGCAGATCACGAACTTCATGAAGCAGTACATGGAATACGGCCTGCCGTTCCCCGTGGCGGGATTCGGCTTCGATACGGCGGTTGCCTGGGGTGCGGGCAAGGGCAACGTGACGGGCATCTGGCCGCTGGTGTGGGACTCGCAGGTGAAGACGCCCTCGGGTCAGAAGTTCACCGATGCGTTCACGAAGAAGTACGGCAAGCCGCCGGAGAACCAAGCGTGGGGCGACTACATGTCGACGAAGCACGTGGCGCAGGCGATGAACGACATCAAGTCGACCGATTCGACGAAGCTCGCCGAGCACCTGGAGAAGGGCGCGAAGTTCGACGTGCTGAAGACGCGCGAAGGGTATTACCGCAGCTGGGACCACCAGCTGATGCAGGAGATGTACACGATCCGTTTCAAGCCGGCCGCCGAGGTCAAGGACAAATGGGATCTGTTCACGATCTCGCCGCCGGTGCCGGGCGCGAATCAGAGCCTCGAAGTGATCGCGCCGACCAAGGAAGAAAACAACTGCACGATGCCTGCATGACATAGTGCTCACCCAGATCGTCGAGCAGGTCATCAACGGCCTGCTGGTCGGCGCGTATTACCTGCTGATCGCGCTCGGCCTGTCGCTCATCTTCTCGCTGGGCGGCCTCGTCAATCTGGCGCACGGGGCGTTCTATGCGCTCGGTGCGTACTTCGCGGTGAAGCTGGCCGACCAGGTCGGCTTCGCCGGGGCGCTCGTCGTGTCGCCAGTGCTGGTCGCGATCGTCGGCCTCGTCGTCGAGCGCTTCCTTTTCCGGCGGTTCTATCGCCACGATCCGGCGCTCGGCCTGCTGCTGACCTTCGGCCTCGCAATGGTCATCGAGCAGCTGCTCCGCATTGTGTTTGGTGCGGCGCCCATCCCGTTCTCGATTCCATCATTGCTGCGTGGCCAGATCTTCGTCGGCGACTTCGTCTATTCGAAGTACCGGTTGCTGATGCTGCTGCTCGCCGCGACGGCGGTCGGCTTCCTGTGGTTCCTGCTGCAGCGGACGCCGTTCGGACGCGTCGTGCGGGCAGGCGTGCAGAACCCCGACATGGTGGCGGCGCTCGGCATCTCGCTCACGCCGTACATGAGTGGCGTCGTCGCGATCAGCGTCGGACTGGCCGCGCTCGCAGGCGTGCTGCTGGCGCCGATCACGGGTGTGCATCCGGCGATGGGCGCCGAGATCCTGACGGCGGCGTTCGTCGTCGTCGTGATCGGCGGCCTCGGCTCGTTCTGGGGTGTCGTCTACGCGGCGCTGATCGTCGGCGTCGTGCGCGGATTGACGGTGTATTTCTTTCCGCCGGCCGCGGAGGCGTCGACGTACCTGCTCATGCTGCTCGTGCTGCTCGTGCGGCCGCGTGGGTTGTTCGGCGAACGCATTCAACGCTTCGAATGATCGCGCGGCTTCGCTCCCACGTTGCCCTCGCCGCGCTCGCCGCGGTGGTGCTGCCCTTCATGCTGCGGGCTGTCGGCCTCACGCTCACGAGCGCCACGGACGTCGTGATCTTCGCCATCGCGTGCATGGCGCTCAACGTCCTCGTGGGATTCACCGGATTGGTGTCCTTCGGACATGGCGCCTGGTTCGGGCTCGGCGCCTATGCCGCCGCGCTTGCACAACGACACTGGTTTCCCGGCTCGGTGTTGTGGTCGGCCCTGTTCGCGGTCGCGTTC
>JBKPOL010000278.1:0-4191 GCA_046733075.1 Pseudomonadota bacterium
ACATAGCACCAGCTCCGGTCCCCCGGCCCGACGACAGTTACGATTGGATGATGCGTGTCGCGAAAGTGCTTCGTGCATGCTTGTTCTTGGAATCGTCGCAGCAGCCGACATGGCCGCACGTTCGGCATATACGGAGCTGGACCCACTTCTCGCCGCGGGCGAGACATTCCTCGCAGCCCGCGGTATTGGGACTATCGGTCACCACGAAGTTCAGGTGGCTGCACTGCGACGACATGAGGGCCTCGGCTAAGTGGGCCGCATCACACGGTTCGACGAGATCAGCGTGCGGTGAGCGAGCGTCCCACGAATGTCGGGCCAGTCGAGATACGTGACACGCGACACAAAGGCGTACCGGCTGTCGCAAGGCGGGCGCCGCGAGCCCGCCACCGTAGTCGAGCTTTGTTAACGCACCCTAACCTCGGCGCCGCGGCGGCCCGGAGCGCGATCGAGAGCAAGCAGATCCGCACCGTTCAGCCGCAGGGTGTCTCGACGCCCTCGAAGAAGCACGAACGAGCTTGTCCGGGTCGCGCACGGACACTAAGGCTCGCTCCAGCGCCATTTTGAGCTGGCGAGCGGGCAACGGCTTCGTCAGGACCTCGTTCGCGCCTGCTTCGTGGGCGCGCTCCATCACGGCCGCACTCAGGTATCCGCTCACGAGCAGAATGGGCATTGTCGGCCGCAGGGGCCGCATCTTGCGAATCAGGTCACAGCCCGAGGCACCCGGCATGCTCTCGTCGGTTATGACGGCATCGAACTGTCCGGGATCGGCGAGGAACGCTTCGATCGCCTTCGTGCTGGACGTGAAGCCGATGACCGAGTAACCCAATTCCTCGAGTGTTGCTGTCGCGAGCCTCACGAGCGCGTCTTCGTCATCTATGACCATGATGCGGTCTCGTGCCAACGACGACGCTTTGCGCTCGACGCGTTTTCTGAGCTGGCTCTTCGGAGAGACATCGCCCGCACGCGGCAGGTAGACCCTGAACCTGCTTCCTTTGCCAGGGGTGGACATGACATCGACGGCGCCGCCAAGCCCGGTCACGATGCCATGCACCAGCGAAAGACCGAGTCCGGTGCCGACCGCCACTTCCTTGGTGGTAAAAAACGGATCGAAGATGTTGTCGAAGATCTCCGCAGGGATGCCGCTGCCCGAGTCCGCAACGTCGATTACCAAGTACTGTCGCGCCGCCAGGGAGCCGGTCGTCACAATCGCGGGTGCGGCCAAATCGACGAGGTCGAGGGAGACGCGAAGCGTTCCTCCCGAAGCCATCGCTTGCACGGCGTTCGTGAGCAGATTCATCAGAACTTGATGAATTTGTGTCGGGTCGCCCATGACGGCCGCGGTCCCCGTACGCAGCTGCACGTCGATGACGATATGCCGAGGCAACTTGGCGGTGAACAGCGCGAGCGTTTCCCGTGCGACCTCCTCCACGTGCACTGCAACCTGCTCCCCGACGCCGCTGCGACTGAATGCGAGTATCCGTTCGACCAGCGCGTGGCCGCGCTCGCCCGCGATCATGATGTTCTCGATGTCACGGCGCAGCCGCGTGCCGGCGCGGACGTTGCGAAGCGCCATCTCGCCGTAACCCAGGATTGCTCCAAGGAGATTGTTGAAGTCGTGGGCGATACCACCGGCCAGCGTGCCGAGCGCTTCCAGACGCTGAGCCTGGCGGAGCTGTCGCTCGACGCGCTGAAGCTCCTGTTCGGCAAGATGACGATCGGTGACATCGAGCATGAATCCCACGACACGGCTGATCTTCCCCTGCGAATCGAAGAACATGCGACCCTTCGCATGGAGCCACCGGGTCGCGCCCGCCGCATGCAGTACCCGGTAGCCGACATCCACGTCGCCCGTCCGTTGTGAAGTCCTGATCGCATTTCGAATGGTGGGCCAGTCGTCCGGATGAACGAGCTTCTTCCAGGACTCGTAAGTACCGTCGTACGAGCCCGGCGCAATGCCGTGCATGGCTTCCAGGTCGGGCGACCAACGATTGGCGCCTTCGGCCGCGTCCGCTCGCCATTCGAAGGCCACGGCGCGTGCGGCCTTCTGCGCAACATCCAGCATTTCCTGGCGCGAGCGCAGTTGCTCCTCGACGCGTTTACGCTCCGTGATGTCGCGTCCGACGCCGTGGTAGCCGCGAAACTCGCCTTTTTCGTCGAAGATCGGTCTTCCGCTCGTGCTGACATACCGCGTCGTTCCGTCGGCCGCCGGCCGTGAATACTCGAAGTCGCGAAACCATGAGTGCGAGGCGAGCAGCTGCCGATGTTCGTCCCAGGAGCACGATAGCGGCACGATTCCGGGAAGCTCCCACCGCGTCTTGCCGATCGCCGAGCCGCCGGGGTAGCCGTCGGGCGGATCCATGGCGGCCGTCGAATAGGTAAAGCGCAGATGCTCGTCCTGCTTCCAATACCAATCGGACCAGAGCGCGGTCAGATCACGGAACCGCGCTTCACTCTCACGGAGCTCGTCCTCGGCCCGCTTTCGTTCGGTGATGTCGAACATCGCCGCAAGCATGCGCACTGGTTTGCCGTCGGCGTCGGCGAACGCCTGCTTGCGCTCGAGCACCCAGATTACCTCCCCGTCGGTGCGCACCAAGCGGAATTCCGTCGTCTGGACCTGCATGGTCTCGAGGGCACGTCGGCGGGTGGCAAGGAAGCTGTCGCGGTCCTCGAGATGGACCTGATCCTTGAAGTGCGGATAGCAGCCGTTGGCCGGCATGGGACCGCGCAGCCACTCGGGAGAATCGCTCCAGGTGATCAGATCCTCCGTGACGTTCCAGTCCATGATAATCATCCGCATCGCGGTCTGGCCGAGCTGCAGCCGCTCGGTCTGCTCGCGCAGCGCCTCCTCTGCGCGCTTGCGCTCCGTGATGTCCGTCAGCACGCCGACGCGCCGGCGCGCGTGCCCCTGCGCGTCGCGCACGACCTTCGCGCGCGAGCGGATCCACCGCGTCTCTCCAGGGCGCGGAACGATACGGCACTGGACCTCTTGAAGGTTGCGGTCGTTCCAATCGTGCTTGCTCACCTCGGCAAGCACGCGGAGGCGGTCGTCTGGGTGAAACGGAATCTGCTCGAGAAACTCACTGCGGTTCAGCGTCTTTGCCTCCGCCGGAAACCCATAGATCTCGTTCACGCGCGCGGAAACGAAGATCTCGTCGGCCCGCAGATCGATGTCGAAGTGACCCTCCTCCGAAGCCTCAAGCGCGAGCGCATAGCGTTCCTCCGAGACGCGCAGCGCGGCTTCTGAACGCCGCAGCGCCTCTTCGGCGTGCTTGCGTTCAGTGATATCCGCGACCGCGCCCGTCCAGCGGACCGGCCTCCCCGAAGCGTCACGAGACAGAATGCCTGTGACGTGAATCCACCGCGTCTCGCCATCGATGTGCAGACGCAATTCGATATCGAAACGCGCGGCTTCCCCGGCGAAATGCGCGGCGATCGCTTCCTCCCACCGAGGCCGATCCTCGCAGTGAAATGGAAGCTGGGCGAGGAACTCTTCCCGGTTCTTGAATGTTGCTCCGGGAGCAAAGCGACACAGCTCCAGCAGTCGAGGTGAGAAGTGATACTCGTCCTTCGCAATGTTCCAGTCCCAATGACCTTCTCCGGAAGCCTCCATGGCGAGCGCGTAGCCCTCTCGGCTCTGGCGTAGCGCTTCATCGGCCAGCTTTCGATCGGTGATGTCGCTGATCGCGGCGTTCCACAGCAAGTGCTCCCGGGTCGCGTCGTGAGAGCTCACCCCGGTCAGGTGATGCCACCGGGTCTCGCCGTGGCGCAGGACCCGCATTTCGAGCTCGAGGCGATCGCTCGTCGCTGCGAAAGAAGCGTTGATCGCGTCGATGACGCGATCGCGGTCCTCCAAGTGGACCGGCACCCTCGCGAGGAAATCGGCCCAGTTTCTGAAAGTCGTGTCGACAGGAAAGCCATACATTTCGAGCAAGCGCGGTGAAGCGTAAAGCTCGTCTGTCGCGACGACCCATTCAATGTGCCCGTCCCCAGCGGCATCCATCGCGCGCGCGTAGCGCTTCTCCGATCGTTGCAGGGCATCGATCGACTGCTCTCGCTCGATCGCGATGCTCGCGACATGCGTGAGCTGCTCTATCCTGCTGATCTGCTCGGGCATGGGGTTCGCCGATTCGCGTGGGTACATGGCGAAAGTACCCAGCACATGGCCGTGAGAGGATTTGATGGGTGTAGACC
>JBKPOL010000279.1:0-11841 GCA_046733075.1 Pseudomonadota bacterium
GTCGTCGGCGACGCGCATGAAACAAGCACCGTCGGCGGCGACGCGCATGAAACGAGTACCCTCGTCGCACACGCAGATGAAGAAAGTACCGTCGTCCCCGACGAGAATCGTGCGGTCGTAGCCCTTGCGTCGTCCCGTGGCGCCGAGCCCCACGCGAAGCCGATCGCACCGCCGCTCGACGAAGAGTTCATCCTCGATATTCCGGTGTCGGGCGCGGGGGATGCACTTCCGTCCGTGCGCGAGTCGGATGCGGCTCCCTACGTCCATCCTCAGCCATCGCCGCCGATCCTCCCGGGGAGCCCGGACTGGAATGCGATGGCGGAGGAGATCCGCATGCAGGTGCTGCAACGCCTGGACCTGTTCACCGATACCGGGATGCGCGACCAGCTCGGCGCGCGGCTGCAACCCATCGTCAATCGGGCGAGCGCCGAGCTCGTCGCGACGATCAACCGCGAGTTGGGTGAACTGGTCCGTGGTTACGTTGCCGAGGCGATCGAGCGCGAGATCGAGAGCTGGCGGAACCGCGGCGACAGCTGATGTGTACTACGCCCCTCGCCCAGCGCGTTGTATTTGCGTCGCACCGAGCGTTCAAAGCGCGCCATTTCGCCGGTACGGCACCGTTCGGCCAATCGGGATGCTAGACTTCCTTGCATGAGTTCCAACAGTCGCATTGGCCGATACGCTGCAGCCGCCGAGCGGAGCGCGCGCGCGTACGTGTACTTTTACTTTGGCGCAGCCGCCGAGGGCCGCACGCGACCGTAACACAAGCATCAGGAAACGATTTCGACGGGCGGCCCAGCAAAGGCCGCCCGTTTTGTTTCTGCAGCTACAAGAGGAGAGCGCAATGATCATCGTTATGCAACCCGACGCGGGCGAAACGGATATCACCGCGGTGCTGACCAAGATCCGTTCGCATGGGCTGGACGTGCATGTTTCGCGCGGAACCGAACGAACGCTGATCGGCGCCATTGGTGACGAGCGCAAGCTCGATCCGGAGATGTTCGATCCGATGCCGGGCGTCGAGCGCTCGCTGCACATCCTGAAGCCGTACAAGCTGGTCGCACGCGAATGGCACAAGGCAAGCACGATCGTCGACGTACGCGGCATTCAGATCGGCGGCGCGGAGGTTCAGGTCATCGCGGGTCCATGTTCGGTCGAAACGGTTCCCCAGATGGAGGCGGCTGCGGCGGGGGTTGCGGCCGGCGGCGCGCGGCTCATGCGCGGCGGCGCATTCAAGCCACGCACGAGTCCTTACGCCTTTCAAGGCAAGGGCGTCGAGGGCCTCACCATGCTGAAGAACGCTGCGTCGCGGTTCGGCCTCCCGATAGTCACCGAATTGATGGACGAC
This sequence comes from Pseudomonadota bacterium, assembly GCA_046733075.1. Classification (GTDB taxonomy): domain Bacteria; phylum Pseudomonadota; class Gammaproteobacteria; order Burkholderiales; family Casimicrobiaceae; genus VBCG01. The sequence continues at coordinate 1,349 of JBKPOL010000279.1, forward strand.
CGGATGCTCGACACGTTCCTCGAGAACGACGTCGACGTCATCCAGATCGGCACCCGCAACATGCAGAACTTCGACCTGCTGAAGGAAGTAGGCCGGGTGAACGTTCCGGTGATCCTGAAGCGCGGGATGAGCGCCACGATCAGCGAATGGTTGATGGCCGCTGAATACATCGCAGCGGGCGGCAATCATCAGATCATCATGTGCGAGCGCGGCATCCGAACGTTCGAGATGGCGTATCGCAACGTGCTCGACGTCACGGCAGTCGCCGTGCTCAAGAAGGAGACGCACCTGCCCGTGATCGTGGATCCTTCGCATGCGGGAGGGAAGGCCTGGATGGTGCCGGCGCTTTCGTACGCGGCCGTGGCCGCCGGCGCCGACGCGCTGCTGATCGAGGTCCATCCGTGTCCCGCTGAAGCGTGGTGCGACGCCGACCAGGCGCTGTCGATCGACGAGTTCGCAGCGTTGATGAAACGGCTTGGTGGGCTCGCCCAAGCCGTCGGACGCTCACTATCCCCCGCTTCGGTGGCAACCCGATGCGAACCCGCGCTTGCAGTGTGACCGATCCTCGTTCCTTATAATCGAAAATTTCGCCGCATCTCACGACCGACATGGAACTTCCCAAGAGCTTCGAACCGCATGCCATCGAAGCGAAGTGGTATCCGCTATGGGAGTCGCGCGGCTACTTCAAGCCGAGTTACGCCGAGGGCGGCGAGCCGTATTGCATCCAGTTGCCGCCGCCGAATGTCACCGGCACGCTGCATATGGGCCACGCGTTCCAGCAGACGCTGATGGACGTGCTAATCCGTTATCACCGGATGCGCGGTTTCAACACGCTGTGGCAGGTCGGCACGGACCATGCGGGAATTGCGACGCAGATCGTCGTCGAGCAGCAACTGAAGGCGGTAGGCGTCAGTCGACGCGATCTCGGACGTGATGCTTTCGTCGAACGCGTCTGGGCGTGGAAGGAGGAATCGGGCTCGACGATCACGAAGCAGATGCGGCGCCTCGGGGCAGCGGCCGATTGGTCGCGTGAACGCTTCACGATGGACGAGGGATTGTCCGCTGCGGTGCGCGAGACGTTCGTGCGGCTGTACGAGGACGGTCTCATCTATCGCGGCAAGCGGCTCGTCAATTGGGATCCGAAGCTGATGACGGCCGTCTCGGACCTCGAAGTCGACAGCGAGGAGGAGCAGGGGCGGATCTGGCAGATACGCTATCCGCTCGCCGACGCCGCCGCGTCGCTGGTCGCCGCGACCACCCGCCCGGAGACGATGCTCGGCGATACGGCCGTTGCCGTGCATCCGGACGACGAGCGTTATCGCGCGCTGGTCGGTAAGCGTGTCCGCCTTCCGCTTGCCGATCGCGAGATTCCCGTTATTGCCGATGAGTATGTCGATCGGGAGTTCGGGACGGGGGTCGTCAAGATCACGCCGGCGCACGACTTCAACGACTGGGCGGTGGCGCAACGCCATCGATTGCCGTCGATTGCCATCTTCAATCTCGACGCTACGGTCAACGACAATGCGCCCGCGAAATATCGCGGCCTCGATCGCTACGCCGCGCGAAAGGCGGTCCTTGCCGATCTCCGGGAGGCGGGGCTCGTCGTTTCCGAACAGGCGCACAGGATGATCGTGCCGCGCTGCGGTCGCACGGGCGAAGCGGTCGAGCCGATGCTTACGGACCAATGGTATGTCGCGATGCAGCGACCGGCGCCGGCAACCCACCCGCTGTGGCCGGGCAAGACGATCCAGCAACTGTGCCTCGATGCAGTGACCGAAGCGGGCATCGTGGATCCGCGCACCGGCGAAGCAGGGAGGGTGCGCTTCGTTCCCGGCGAGTGGATCGCCACGTATCTGCACTGGATCGAGAACATCCAGGACTGGTGCATCTCCCGCCAGCTCTGGTGGGGTCATCAGATCCCGGCGTGGTACGACGATGCCGGGAACTTCTACGTCGCGCGAACGGAGGAAGACGCGCGCGCGCAGGCAACGGCGAACCTCGGCCGCGCGCCGAAAATGTTCCGGCGTGACGAAGACGTCCTCGACACGTGGTTCTCGTCGGCGCTGTGGTGCCATTCGACGCTTGGGTGGCCGGCCGACACACGGGAGCTCCGCACGTTCCTGCCGTCATCGGTGCTCGTCACCGGTTTCGACATCATCTTCTTCTGGGTCGCGCGGATGATCATGACGACGACGCTGTTCACCGGCAAGGTCCCATTCCGCGACGTGTACATCAATGCGCTGGTCCGCGACGAAGAGGGCCAGAAGATGTCCAAGTCGAAGGGCAACGTCCTCGATCCGCTGGATCTCATCGATGGCGTCGACATCGATACGCTGGTTAGCAAGCGCACGTCGAACCTGATGGATCCGCGACAGGCGGAAACGATCGCTAAGCGGACGCGCAAGCAGTTCCCGCATGGCATTCCGTCGTTCGGCGCCGACGCCTTGCGCTTCACGTTCGCGTCGCTCGCCACGTTCAACCGCACGCTGAACTTTGATCTCAGTCGCTGCGAAGGCTATCGCAACTTCTGCAACAAGCTGTGGAATGCGACACGCTTCGTGCTGATGAATGTGGAGGGCCGCGATGTCGGCCTCGATGCATCGCTGCCGACCGAGCTGTCCATCGCCGATCGCTGGATCGTCGCCGAACTGCAGAACGCCGAAGATGAGATTCGCCGACAGCTCGATGCCTATCGCTTCGACCTCGCCGCGAAAGCGCTCTACGAATTCGTCTGGAACGAGTTCTGCGACTGGTACGTCGAGCTCGCGAAGGTCGATCTTGCGCAAGGTACCGATGCGGCACAGCGTGGGACACGGCGTACGCTTCTACGCGTGCTGGAGGCGATCCTGCGGCTCGCGCATCCGTTCATCCCGTTCATCACGGAAGAGTTGTGGCAGTCGGTTGCGCCGCTCGCCGGCAGGACGGGCGATACGATCTCACTGCAACCTTATCCACAACCCGATTTTCAGAAGCTGTCCCCCAAGGAAGCGACCCAAATCGAGACGCTCAAGGAACTCGTCGATTCCGTCCGGTCGCTGCGCAGCGAGATGGGACTCGCCCCCGGCCAGAAGGTGGGCGCGTTCATTTCCGGTGACGTGAGCGGTGTGGGCGCCGCCGCGCTGGTCGATTACCTGGCCGCGCTCGGGCGTCTATCGGACGTGCGTCTCGTCGATGCGTTGCCCGCACGCGAAGCGCCCGTGCAGGTCATCGATCCGCTGCGGGTGATGCTCGACGTGCAGATCGATGTGGCGGTCGAGCGGGACCGGCTAGCCAAGGACATTGCACGCCATGAAGGCGAGATTGCGAAGGCGCAGGCGAAGCTCGCGAACGAAGGTTTCGTCGCGCGCGCACCGGGTGCGATCGTCGAACAGGAACGCGCCCGTCTCGCCGGTTTCAATGCCACTCTCGTCAAGTTGCGCGAGCAGTACGCGCGTCTCGGGGGCTGAGAGGAGTTCGAACGCTGCAGGGCGAAGCGGTCGCGCCCGAAAACGCTCACCGTTCGTTGCTCTTGCACCGAGGCCAGGGAAGCTCGGCGTGGGGTAGCGTTTTCGGCCAGCGCGCGCTCAAGACACCGGCAGCGTGAACGTGAAGGTCGAGCCTTCACCGACCACGCTCTCGACCCACAGCTTGCCGCCATGCAGCTCGATCAATTTCCTCGATATGGCGAGGCCCAAACCCGTTCCTTCCACCTTGCGTGACGAAGCGCCGACCTGGCGGAACTCCTCGAATACCGCCTGTTGATCCTCGGGCGCAATGCCGATGCCCGTATCGCTGACGGATACGCGCACGCCGCCGTCGTCCATCGCAGCGCGCACATCGATGCGTCCACTTTCGGGCGTGAACTTGAGCGCATTCGACAGGAGATTCAGCAGCACCTGCTTGATCTTGCGCTCGTCGGCTCGAATGGCGCCCAGGCGGTCGTCGATGACACGACTCAGTTTTACATTGCGCCGCTCCGCGCGCTCGCGAACGAGAATCAACGTGTTTTCGACGGTCATCGGAAGATCGAACGAGGTCGGCTCGAGCTCCAGGCGTCCCGCTTCAATTTTCGACAGGTCCAGGATGTCGTTGATCAGCGAGAGCAGGTGCCGGCCCGATTCCAATATGTCGGCGAGGTATTCGGCCTGCTTGTCGTTGACGTCGCCGAACATTCGCTCGGCGAGCACTTCCGAGAATCCGATAATCGCGTTGAGCGGCGTGCGAAGTTCATGGGACATGTTTGCGAGAAACTCGGACTTGTGCCGGCTCGCCGCCTCGAGTTCGTGGCCTTTTTGCTCGATCTCCCGAAAGAGCCGCGCGTTCTGAATTGCGAGTGTCGATTGCGTCGCGAACGCGCGAAGCAGCTCCGACACTTCGGGTGCGAAGGTGCCAGTCGTGCTGCGATTGACGACGAGTCCTCCAAACAGCTGGTCCTCACGCAGCAGCGGGACTGCAAGAAGCGAGCGGTATCCGAGTCTCACGAGAAGATCACGGACGCGGCTTTGATAGAGCGCCTCGTCTGAGGTGTCGGCGATCTGCACGGTTTCGTGGCTGACGGCCATGCGGCCAAGGGCACCCTCGCCCTTGCGCATTGGGGTGGCGCGCAGCGCTTCCATGAGACCTTCGGGCAGGCCGTCGGCGGTGTGCAGATGAAATTGCTCGCGCATTTCGTCATATTCGTAAAGTGATGCGCCGTCCATACCCGTCAGTTGTCTCGCCCGTGTAACGATCGCCGTCAACACCGTTTCGAGGTCGAGCGTCGAGCTGATTGCCTGGCCGACCTCACTCAGTGCCTGCAATTCGCTCACCGACCGCGTCAACTGCCGCGTGCGTGCCTGGAGCTGGTTGAAGAGCGTGACGTTCTGAACGGCAATGACCGCCTGATCTGCGAAGGTCTTCAGGAGCTCGACCTGTCGTTCGCTGAACAGCCCCGGTTTCGAGCGCCCGACGAAAATCGCGCCGATCACGTCGCCTTCGCACATCATCGGCACGCCGAGACCGCTGCGGAATCCACTCGCGCGCGCTGCCTCCTTGGTTTCGTATCCCGGATCGGCGAGCACGTCCGGGTCGTGGATGACCGCGCGTGAACGAACCGCGCGTGCGCTGATTGTATTGGCGTCTAGGCGCATCGGATAGGCGCGAGTGATCGCATCGACGCCTTCCCGGGTCACGCCATAGAGGGCGGCAAGCGGAAGGAGCGAGCCCTCGACACGCGACACGACCCCGACGTCGGCCGCGCACAGCTTCGCCGCGCGCTCGGCGATGATGTCGAACACCGGCTGAACGTCGGTGGGCGAGCCGCTGATGATGCGCAGGATCTCGCTGGTCGCCGTCTGACGGGCGAGCGCGTCCGTCACGTCGCGATTGCGCGCCTCCAGCTCGTGGAACAGGCGCACGTTCTCGATTGCGATCACCGCCTGATCGGCAAACGTCTGCAGCATCGCGATGTGCCGCTCAGAGAAGGGTCCGGGCTGGGGCCTTCCGACGCCGATGACGCCGATCGGTTGGCCTTGGTGGAGCAGCGGCACCGAAACGTTGCTGCGGAAACCTGCGGCTACTGCTGCGCCAGTGATGGCGAAGTCCGGGTCGACGAGGACGTCCGGGATCGCGCAGATCCGCCGCGTGAAAACTGCGCGTGTCGCGGCGCTATCGCGCCCCGGCGGCCGAGGAAACGCATTGCGGATTGCTTCCGCACCGCTTCGTGTCGTACTCGCGACCGCCGAGATCCGAATCATCTCGCCATCGAACGTGCATACTGCGACCGAGCTGGCTTCGCATAGCTTGAGTGCGGCGTTCGCCATCGTCTGGAACACCGGTTGCACGTCGGCTGGCGACTGGCTGATCGCCCGGAGAATCTGGTCGGTGGCCGCCTGTTGCCCGATCGCGTCCGCGAGACGACGCTCGAGGTCCTGAGCGGACGTTCGGCTCGCGTCCCGCTCACCGGTCTCGGCGAGAACCCCGGTCGTTGCCACGTCAATGGGTATCGAACCCATGCCCCTCCACGCAACGCGCCCCCTCTCGTGCCGGGCCAGAGCCGAAGGCTAGGCGAAGGATCGGCCGGCCGCAAGCGTGGACCGGCAAGAGGCCGTTCTGCGGAGGGCGGGCCGCGTCCTCTACACCCTGGTGTGATAAGCCCATCGACGCGCGCCTTGAGAGCACCTTTTGCCCGCCCTTTTCGCCCGGCTCGAGGACGTTTGACCGGCCTTGGTGAATCGTGGACACTTCGCCGCAGCGCGACTGCAGCCGGACCTGCCGCGGCGCCGCTCGCCAGGGAGAACCCGTGTCGCACGTTGCACGATGAGCGGTCCGCTGCCCCAGTTGCAGACGAGACCGACACTGCTCTGCGTGCTGGACGAGGGCGATGAGTGCCGGTGGGCGGAACGCGTGCGACGGTTGCGCGGTGGAAGGGACGATCGGCACACCCATTGTGATCGACTTAAGCGCGCTCCGCGCGCAGCTCGGATCGCAACCCGCGTATACGCCTTCCCATCGCCCGTCGGGCGTTCAAATCAGTCGACCGCACGGAACACACGATCACGCCTCAATCGGCGCGTCCGCCTCGCCTGCTGAGAACGATGATGTTCGCCGACTTCGCCGGCTACAGCCGCCTGCACGACGCGTCCGTGCCGCTGTTTCAGCAAAGCTTCTTCGAGATCGGTGCTTTGCTCATCGAGCAGACGGGGATCCGGGTGCTTGAAGCGAAGACATGGGGCGACGCCTTGTATGCGGTGTTCGCTTTCACCCGATGGGGCGGAATTCGCGTTGCGGTTTCTCGAACGCATGAAGGACGTCAACTGGACGTCGACCTCGCTTATCGGGAGAAAGCCATGTGCGAATCGCCTTGCACGCCGGACCCGTGTTTCGTGCGCACGATCCTGTGATGCACGCGGACGGTCACTTCGGCACAGCGGTCGTGCCCGCAGCCCGCATCGAACCCGTCACGCCGCCGGGCATGGTCTACGCAAACGAGGCGTTCGCGGCCACGCTCGCGGCGGCGGGCTCCCACGACTACCTGCTGGACTACATTGGAACGCTCCCGCTCGCCAAAGCTTACGGCGAATCGCGCATCTATCGACTGGACCGATGCCGTTACCCGTAGGACGCACGTTCCGCGCGCTTCGGCATCGAAACTACCGCCTGTTCTTCATCGGGCAGGGCCTGTCGCTGATCGGCACGTGGCTTCAGCAGGTCGCGATGGGCTGGCTGGTTTACCGGCTCACCGGCTCGGCCTGGCTGCTCGGCGTCGTCGCATTCTGCGCGAACATCGGCATCCTGCTCTTCAGCAATCTCGCCGGTGTGCTCGCGGATCGAATCGATCGCAGGCGCGGATTGCTGACGACGCAATCGCTGATGCTCGTGCAGGCGGTCGTGCTCGCCGTACTCGTCGCATTCAACCTGATCCAGACGTGGCATCTTGTCGTGCTTGCGCTTTGGCTTGGCACGTGCTCGGCGTTCGACCTTCCGATGCGGCAATCAATGTACGTGCACTTCGTTGCCGACCGTGGTGACCTTGCGAATGCAATCGCGCTGAACTCGATGCTGGTGAATACTGCCCGCGTCGTCGGGCCCGCCGTCGCCGGCCTGCTGCTCGCGTGGACTGGCGAGGCGGCGTGCTTCGCATTGAACGCGCTGTCGTTCACCGCAGTGATCGCCGCGATCAGGAAAATGCACTGGCCCGGAGACATTCGGCCCACCGCCCCCTCCGGCTGGTGGGCCAGCTGGCTCGAGGGTGTCCGGTATGCGTATGGACTGAAGCCGGTGCGGGCGCTCCTCGTGCTCGTCGCTTCGCTCGCATGGACAATCTCGCCGTACACGTCGCTGATGCCGGTATACGCGAAGGATATATTCGGAGGAGGACCGCATACGCTCGGCTACCTGCTCTCCGCTGCCGGCTTCGGTGCGTTGGTGTCGACGGCTTATCTGGCGAGCCGCCCGACGGTGCGGGGACTAGGTCGGGTGATCCTCTACGCGTCGACAGGCAGCGGGCTCGCGCTTCTCGCGTTCGCCTACATGCGCATCTATTCGGTGGCGTTGCTGCTGTTGGTGTTTGTCGGTGGCGGGACGATTCTCGCGGCGGCATCGGCCAACACGATCCTTCAGACGATCGTCGACGATCGGCTACGCGGTCGCGTCGCGTCGTTCTACACGCTGGCGTTTCTCGGTGTTGCGCCTCTCGGCAACCTTGCGGCAGGTGCGATCGCCAGCGTGGTCGGAACGCCGTTCACATTCGCGCTCAACGGCGCTCTTGCAGTGTTTGCTGCGATGTGGTTCAGACAGCGATTGCCAATGGTGCGCGACGTGCTGCGGCCGATCTACGAACAGCTGGGCGTGCCCAGGCGACACGCACGAGTTACGAAGGTTGACGGACCGGAAAGCCCGACGCGCTGACCAAATTACGAGATCACGCCGCTGGGAGGCTATACCACGACGAACGTGAACCGACGCATGCCGCGCGGTCATGTACACGCGTCTTCCCGCGGACTCTTCATCTTGCGTAGATGACTCGCGTGTTCGCAGGCGGCGGCCCTGGTCGGTCGCGCAAGAACTCGATCACGATCCCTTTTAGCGGTTCGCCCCCTCGAACAGCCCGCGCGCCGCGAGCCGTACGGCTGGGCGTGACAGTCGGAAGACGGCGCGATCGAGCCAATAATGCATGAATCCGGTCGTGAAGCCCAAGGCCAGGAGTGCGGGTACCCAATCGGATTCGCGTAACTCGACGGCAAGTGCGCCGAAAATGCGGTCGCCATAGTATGTCCCGTCGTATGCAACCGCTTCCACCTCCATAACAGGAAGCAGCAGCACGGAGAGCACCGCAAGCACGAGAAGAAGCGCCCATGGTCGCCGGTTGACTGCATGCAACACCTGTCGCAAGGGGGCGCAGGGCGAAGCTGGCTCAGCACACGCAACCCGGGTTGCCAAGGCGGTCGCCGCTAGCCAGTGTTGCGCGCTCCAGACGGCAACGAACAGCATCGGCCGATCGGTATAGAGTCCCACGCCGACCATCACGGCCACACCCATGACATACAGAACGCGCGGGAGCGAGACGTTGGAAGACCGTGCTTCCGAGGCAAGTAGACCGAGGGTCAGTGCGATGACTATGGTCGTAGCCGCAACCCGTAGTGGGCCAGAGGCATTTTCCAGCCATTCCAGGTCGACCAACTGACCCGCCCATAGCTCCTGGAACAACGTTGTCCGTAGAAGCGCTTCGACAACCACGACGAGCGCCCCTCCCACACCCCATGCGAAGATGCGATCAAGACGGCGCGTCCAGACATCGGCGCTCCTGCCACTGCGAACTCGGTACAGACTCAGCACGCCGAAGTGCTGCGCAGCGAAGTGGTACGTGACGAGTACAAAGTCGAGGGTTGCAAGCGACAACACACGCTGCGAGCGGGTGAACGGCAGGCCCTCATCCTCCGGAAGCAGGATGGCGAAGCACACGGCGGCGATCGTGATCGGGACGATTATGAAACGCGCTCGCTCGGCACGCAGCAGCGGCCGGTAAGCTGTTGTCGCGTATGCCAACCACGTTGAGCCGAACCTGTGGCTTATCCAGAACAGAGCTGTGAGCCCAAAGACCAACAGATCCAGCGGGCTGGCGCCAGGGTCTTCATGGTCATACGCGAGCAGCATCGCAAGCGGCGTCAGCCACAGCGCTGATTGCAACCAGAAGGAATCCCATACGAGGCCACGCACCCAGGGAGCGCGCGTTCCACCGACGCGTGTTGGTTGCGAAAGCGTGGAAGTGTCGGACATGGTGCAGTTGCGGTGTGCGAATCCGCACGACTATAGGCCGAGGGTGGTTAATCCACAATCGACCTAGATGCCGGAGTGCATTGAATCACCTCGTCCGCGGGCAGCAGCATCGATTGCGGTACGGTGAGGGCGAGCGCCTTGGCAGTCTTCATGTTGATGGCCAAGGCGAATGTGGTTGGCTGCACCACGGGTAACTCGGAAGGCTTGGCGCCTTGAGAATCCTGCCAGCGTACTCGCCCGCCTGGCAACCCGCAGCGGTGAGGCCTCCTGCGTAACTGATGAGGCCGTCGCTGCCTCTGCCGCTTGACTATTGCCCACGACGACCGCCGCGTTACGGCGGATCAGCTCGGCCGCAAGCCCGGGCAGCCGATCCAGATGATTGTCGGCCCAGCGTACTCGATCTTTACGTTTTGTCGCTCGATAAACCCATCTCGTTCAACCCTTGGCGAAACTCGGGGACGAGATGTGTAAACGGGCGGACGGTGTACTGCGAAGGAATCCGATCAGGCGTAGCGGCTGCTGTGCGTGCGCGAAACGCGGCGTCGCGAGGAGACCACCTGCAAAGCTGCCAATGAATGTTCGCCGGTCCATGACCGTTCACCTTGTCGACGAACAGAAGTGGCGAATCCTACGCCAATCGCGGAATCTATCTTTCGCAGGGCTGTGAGCGTGAGCGAAAGCAGCAACTGCTCCGCGATGTCTTTTGGGTCACGCTGGTTCTCAACGGAGTCTAAAATTGATACAGCTCGGCGTGAAGC
>JBKPOL010000280.1:0-5778 GCA_046733075.1 Pseudomonadota bacterium
CAAGGTCTACGCGACGCAGTCCGTGGTTGCCGAACTGCGCTGATGCGCGTCTCGTGGCGCAAGATGATGGCGCGTCGCATGAGCGAGCGCGCTCGTGTCCCCTCATGAGGGACTGGTCCACATGAACGATTATCAGGACGAGCGGCGCCTGCTCAAGAATCGGGTGCGCCGGCGCGGTATCTACCTGCTGCCGAACCTTTTCACGACCGCAGCGCTCTTCGCCGGCTTCTACGCGATCGTGCAGGCAATGAATGCGAACTTCGACCAGTCGGCCGTCGCGATCTTCGTGGCGATGGTGCTCGATGGACTCGATGGACGCGTTGCACGGATGACCCGCACCCAGAGCGCATTCGGGGCCGAGTTCGACAGCCTGGCGGACATGGTGAGCTTCGGCGCGGCGCCGGCGCTCGTCGTCTACGAGTGGGCGCTGCGCGACATGGGCAAGCTCGGCTGGATCGCCGCGTTCGTCTACGTCGCGGGTGCGGCGCTGCGCCTCGCACGCTTCAACACGCTGCTCGAGGTTGCGGACAAGCGCTGGTTCCAGGGCTTGCCAAGTCCGTCCGCGGCGGCGCTCGTCGCAGGATTCGTCTGGATCATCGACGACCTGGGGCTCGATCCCAACGCTCTCCGCTGGTTTGCCTGGATCGTGACGCTGTTCGCGGGCCTCACGATGGTGAGCAACCTCAAGTACTACAGCTTCAAGGCCATCAACCTCAAGAAGAGCGTGCCGTTCGTTGCGATGTTCCTGATCGTCCTGTTCGTGGCACTGCTCTCGTACCAACCGCCGCTCGTGCTGTTCGCGGCGTTCGTCGTCTATGGCATCTCCGGGTATGTCGTGTCCGGCTGGATGATGCTGCGCGAGCGGCGCATACGCGCGACGGGTTCGCCTTGACCGCCCCGCAGCGCACCGCCGTGCTCGTTCCGTGCCGAAACGAGGCGGCCACGGTATCGAAGGTGGTGAGCGATTTTCGAGCCGCACTGCCGCACGCGGTCATCTACGTTTATGACAACGGCTCGACCGACGGGACGGCGCTTCTCGCGCGGCGCGCAGGCGCCATCGTTCGCACGGAGCCCCGGCCGGGCAAAGGGGGCGTCATTCGCAGAATGCTGGGTGAGATCGACGCCGACATCTATGTAATCGTCGATGGCGACGCGACGTACGACGCGGCGAGCGCGCCGCGAATGATAGACGAGCTCATCGCGAACGGACTCGACATGGTGACGGGCGTGCGCGACGAGCATGGCGAAAGCGACGCGTACCGGCGGGGTCACCGTTTCGGCAACCGCGCCTTCAACGCGCTGCTCGGCATGCTCTTCGGCGTGCGGCCGAGCGACATGCTCTCCGGCTATCGCGTGCTCTCGCGTCCTTTTGCGAAGTCGTTTCCTGCGTCGTCGCGCGGCTTCGAGATTGAGACGGAGTTCACCGTCCACGCCCTCGAGCAGCGCTTGCCCACCGGCGAGATGCGCACGCCTTACTATGAACGGCCCGCGGGATCGCAGAGCAAGCTGTCGACGTACCGCGACGGCCTCTCGATCCTGTGGATGACTGTCGTGCTGTACCGGGATGAAAAGCCATTCGCGTTCTTCGGCGCGTTTGCGCTGCTGTTCGGCGCCTTGGGCCTGCTGTTCGGCGGAAGCGTCGTCATCGAGTACATGGAGACGCACCTCGTGCCGCGCTTTCCCACGGCCATTCTCGCGACCGGTTTGATGCTGCTTTCGTTTCTCGCGCTCGGCTGTGGATTGATCCTGCACACCGTCGCCCGCGGGCAGCGCGAGATGAAGCGGCTCGCGTACCTGGCGGCCGACAGCCGTCCGCAACGCGAGCGTGAACCGGTGCGAGAGCTGGCCGCTACTTCCCCCCTGCGCCAATCCGTTCCAGCCGACAAAGTTCAATAGGACTGGTCGGCATGTTCGTGCGCACGTCGGCACAGCGGCCTTCCACTCGGCGAAGACCGTGCGCCTGCAGATCTTCGCTGCCTTGTCCCTTCGGAAACGATAGCGCGTAAACGGGGCCATCATGCTCGCGCACAACTCCCGCGATTCGCTCCGCGAGGCGATTCCGGCGTCCAGGATCGATGACGTTGTTGCGAATGCCCACGTGCCGTGCGTCCGACGGGAAGAACGGCAGAACATAGGACATCGGCGCGTCGACAGCGAGCAATACGAGGGCTTTCGGTTCGACGGGCGGCACCTGCACGTTGAACCAGGTGCGGCCAAAGGGCACGCGGCCCCATTCCGACCACACGGTCGTGCTCACGAGCGCGAACGTGGCGCACGTGACTGCGATTGCGGCCTGCGTCGTCGACATCAGACGCCCGATGGCGCCGACGATCAGCACGCCCGACAGGATCTCGAGCGGCACCGTGTAGCGCAGGATCGAATGCAGCAGCGCCCACACGACGAACGAAGTGCCGAAGGCCATCGACACCATTCGCCACCGCGGACCCGTCGTGTGCAATGACGCGGGAACGCCATCGTCCGCTTGCCGAAAGCGCTCGGCAATCAAGCCGCCGATGACGGTCAATGCGACTGCATACAGCAGCGGCATGCGCGCATCGACGTAGCGCACCTCGCTCACGAAGCCCGGTTCGGGTGCGAGCAGCTTGAACGGCAGGAAGACCCATTCGCGAAGCGAGTGCGGACCATAGTGAGCGGGCAACGCGGGCCGGAAGTCCCACCACGGAGAATGAAACCACTGGTTGCCATAGGGAAACAGCGGATTGCCGTAGTGTGCGTAGAGTTCGTGCGACCAGGGACCGAGCGTGAGCGCGAGCCCGATGACGACGGCAACCGAAAACCAGGTAGCGTTGCGAATGCTTGCGGATAGCGGGGCACGCTGCCCGAGCAACGCGACTGCGAGACCCACCGCGTATGTCGCCGCCGTAAGCTTCAGTCCGCTCGCCACTCCGATCAGGACGCCCGCCAGGACCACGGGAAAACTGCGCAGGCGTGGCGGTGGGGATGGGGCACCCGGCGTCGAAGGCTCCGCCTGCACGAGCAGCCAGAGGGATGCGATGACGAAAGCCGTGACGAGCCACTCGTCGGTCGTGCTTCCCAGCTGTCCCACGCCCATCGTTCCCGTGAATCCGATCGTGATCGCGGCCAGGGTTGCACCGAGCCGCGACATCAGCGCGAGGTCGGCAAACAGCAGCCACGCGATGCGAATCGCGAAATAGGCTGCTATGCCGGTTGGCAAGGCGAGCCAGAGCGTGATCAGTCTTGGATGGACGCCGGCCGCGACGAGCGCATAGAACGGCACGTCGGGCAGGGGATTGTGGAACGTCTGGAGCTGCGCGGCGGCGATGTCCCAGTCGAATATCCGGCCCGTGAGCCAGGCCCAGGGATTGTAGAAATGATAGTTCTGCAGATCCCAGTTCGCGTCCTGTCCGAGCGCGCGCGCGGCGATGAACGCGCCGGCGACGCATGCGATCAGCATGAATGCATCGACGTACCGGAGATGCGGGGCGGCACGCGCGTGCGGGGCATGCATGGCGCGCGCGATTATGCCATCGCCCTCGACCGCCAAAGCTTCCCGGGAGCGCGTCCATGCCCACAGCGTTACGCGCCTTGTGGTGTGCTGAAGGGTGCGGTTAGCCGCGCTGGCTTGCGGGCGCCTCGGATTTGCGCTAGATTTCCAAGGATGAGCAGCTTCGCAAACCTTGGCACCGCGCCTTTCGACGCCCGGACGGTCACGTCCGCTTCGCCGTCGATCCTCGCCGGGCTGCTGCTCCTGCTGCGCCTCGCGCGCAGATAACCCCTACCCTTCGCTTCGAGCAGTGCCAGACCGCCCAGACGGGCGGCCCGATGCATTCATACGTCAACGGAATTCCCCATGCTCTCCGAGCCTGCACGCAAATATCGGCCGTTCCAAATCGTCGATCTCCCCGATCGCTCGTGGCCTTCGCGCACGATCACCGCGCCGCCGATCTGGCTTTCAACCGACCTGCGCGATGGCAATCAGGCGTTGATCGAGCCCATGGACGCCACGCGGAAGCTGCGCATGTTTCACCAGCTCGTGGAGATCGGCTTCAAGGAAATCGAGGTTGCGTTTCCATCGGCGTCGCAGACCGACTTCGACTTTGTGCGCAAGCTGATCGAGGAAGACCTGATTCCGGACGACGTCACGATCCAGGTGCTCACGCAATCGCGCGACGAGCTCATTCGTCGCACCTTCGAGTCGCTTCGCGGCGCTCCGCGGGCGATCGTCCATCTCTACAACCCGACGGCGCCGCTCTTTCGGCGCGTCGTGTACGGCAAGGACCGCGCAGGAATCATCGATATTGCGACGGAGGGCGCGCGCCTCTTCGTCGAGTGCGCGGCCGACCAGCCCGAGACCGATTGGCACTTCGAATATTCGCCGGAAACCTTCACGATGACGGAGCTCGATTTCGCCCTCGAGATCTGCGAGCGCGTTGTCGACGTCTGGGAAGACGCGACGCCGCACGCGGTGATCCTCAATCTGCCCGCGACCGTCGAAGTTGCGACACCGAATGTCTTCGCAGACCAGATCGAGTGGATGCATCGCCATTTGAGTCGACGCGACCGCGTGATCGTTTCCGTTCACCCGCACAACGACAGGGGTACCGGCGTCGCGGCTGCGGAGCTTGCCGTGATGGCGGGCGCCGACCGCGTCGAGGGTTGTCTCTTCGGCAACGGCGAGCGAACTGGCAATGTTTGTCTCGTAACGCTCGCGATGAACCTGTATACGCAGGGGGTCGATCCGCGTCTCGACTTCAGTGACATTGGCTCCGTGATCCGCACGGCGGAATTCTGTACTGCCCTGCCCGTGCATCCTCGGCATCCGTATGCAGGAGAGCTTGTCTTCACGGCGTTTTCGGGTTCGCACCAGGACGCGATCAAGAAGGGTTTCGCGGCACAGCGCGCGGAGGAGGCGCGAGGCGGCACGCAGTGGGAGGTGCCGTATCTGCCGATCGATCCCGTGGACGTGGGCCGCACGTACGAAGCGGTCATTCGCGTCAACAGCCAGTCCGGCAAGGGCGGCATCGCGTTCCTGCTCGAGCGCGACTACGGACTTGCGCTGCCCCGCCTGTTGCAGATCGAATTCAGTCAGGTCGTGCAATCGATCACCGACGAGACGGGCAAGGAGCTGTCGTCGAAGGACATTCACGAGGCATTCCTGCGCGAATACGTCACGCGGACTGTCCCCGTCGCGTACATCGACCATCGCGCAACGCATGCGAGCGGTCCGGGGCCCGTCGAGCAGTTGAGCGCGCGGCTCGCCGTAGAGGGCACCGAGATGGTCGTGAGCGGCAGCGGGAATGGTCCCGTCGACGCGTTCGTGCACGCGCTGCGGCAAGGGCTCGGCGCGGATATCCACGTGCTGGCGTACCATGAGCACGCGACCGGGAGCGGCGAGGATGCAACGGCCGTCGCATATGTACAACTGCGCGCGGGCGGACGCGCCGTCTATGGCGTCGGGCTCGATCCGAACATCGTCACGGCGACGCTCAGGGCCGTCACCGCCGCCGTCGACCGGGGCGTTTCGCAACGGGCGATTGCGCTTCGCGTTCCTGAGGGCGCCGCCGCCTGAGATGGAGGCCATCATGTCCGATCACCTGATCATTTTCGACACGACGTTGCGCGATGGCGAGCAGAGCCCGGGCGCATCGATGACGAAGGAAGAGAAGACGCGGATCGCGCGTCAGCTGGAGCGCCTTCGCGTCGACGTGATCGAGGCGGGATTTCCCGCTTCGTCCAACGGCGATTACGAGGCGGTGCACGACATTGCGAAAGCGATCCACGAGAGCACCGTGTGCG
>JBKPOL010000281.1:0-3545 GCA_046733075.1 Pseudomonadota bacterium
CGAATCGGACGTGAACTTCGTGCGCGTCGGCGGCACCGCCCTCCGCTATCGCGATCTCCTCGCCGGCAAGCAGGAAGCGACGCTTCTGCGGACGCCCTTCGAGCTTCTGGCAGAAAGCCGCGGGTACCGCAAGCTCGCGGCCGCGGAGTCGCTCGGCACGTACCAGGGCAGCGTCGGTCTGGCCCGCCGCAGCTGGGCGCGCGAGCACGAGGCCGCGCTCGTTGGCTTTCTTCGCGCATACCGTGCAGCGACCGATTGGCTCTACGATTCAGCCAATCGCGAGATCGCGGAGGCCGTGCTCGTCGCGAACATCCGGGACATGACGCCGGCGCTTGCGAAGCGTTCGTACGACCTGCTGCTGGCGCCAAACGGCGGGCTCTCGCGCGATCTCGCCCCGAGCGTCGAAGGCATCCGTACGGTGCTGCAGCTGCGCGGGAAGTACGCGACGCCACAGAAAAGCCTCACGGATCCGATGAAATACGTCGATCTCGCGTACTACAACAAGGCGTTCGGCAAACCGTAGGCGGCGCAAGGCGGCCGCGCAAAAACGCTCTACGAACTGCGGGAAGCCTATCGATGGCGAACAAGCGAAGCCGCGAACCGACGATCGTCCGGCGCGACGACATCGATCCGTTGCACCGCTGGGACCGTCCGTTGCAGGCGCCCGGCCATACACAGGTCGATTTCGAGCAGCGCATCGATTTCCGGCGGTTGCACGATTACCGCCTGGCGCGCACGCGCGCCGCGCTTTCGGAAAGCGGACTCGGCGCGCTGCTCTGCTTCGACCAGCACAACATTCGCTACGTCACGAGCACGGTCATCGGCGAATGGGCCCGCGACAAGCTGACGCGATATGCGCTCCTGACCGGCAACGGCGATCCGTACATCTGGGATTTCGGTTCAGCGGCGAAGCACCACCGGCTGCATGCGCCGTGGCTTTCGCATGACCACTGCCGCGCGGGCCTCCTGGGCTTGCGCGGCGCGATAGGTGGCGACATCACGCTGTTTCGGGATGCGGCGCGCGAGATCAAGTTGCTGCTCGACAGCGAAGGTGTTGGGAACATGCCGCTCGGCCTCGACGTCGTCGAGCCGCCGATGATGTTCGAATTGCAGAAGCTCGGCATCGAGGTTCGGGACGGTCAGCAGACGCTGCTCCATGCGCGCGAGGTCAAGAACATCGACGAGGTCACGCTCCTCAACATGGCGGCTGCGATGGTCGACGGCGTCTACCAGGACATCGCGGAGGCGCTGAAGCCGGGCATCAAGGAGAGCGACATCGTCGCGCTGGCCACCGCGCGCCTGTATCAGATGGGCTCCGACTGCGTCGAAGCGATCAACTCGATCTCCGGGGAACGCTGCTCGCCCCACCCGCACAATTTCACCGACCGGCTCATTCGCCCGGGAGACCAGGCGTTCTTCGACATCATCCAGTCGTTCATGGGCTACCGCACGTGCTACTACCGCACGTTCAACGTGGGCCGCGCGACGCCCGCGCAGCGCACCGCGTATCGCAAGGCGCGCGAATGGATGGATCGGACGATCGAACTGCTGAAGCCCGGCGTCACGACGGACCGCATCGCGACATCGTTGCCGAAGGCCGAGGACATCGGCTTCGCCAGTGAGATGGACGCGTTCGGCCTCAACTTCTGTCATGGTCTTGGCCTCGGACTCCACGAGCGCCCGCTGATCTCGCGGCTTACGTCGCTCAAGGAGCCGATCGAGCTCAAGGCGGGAATGGTGTTCGCCGTCGAGACGTATTGCCCGGCAACGGACGGCATCTCCGCGGCACGCATCGAGGAGGAAGTGATCCTCACGCCGCGTGGGCCGCAGGTGATCTCGCTCTATCCCGCCGAAGAGCTCCCGATCGCCAATCCCTATTGATACGCGATGCGCGCAAGCCTCCCGGTTTTCAGTCGCGTCCTTGCGGTCGCGCTGGTGCTGTGCATCGGAGCAGCGACGTCCCCGCCGATCCTCGCGGCGAGCGGTGATACGGCGCGGCTCCACGCGCTGTTCGACGAATACTGGGTGTGGACGAAGCGGGAGTCGCCCGAGTTCGCGACCTTGCTCGGCGACGACCGCTACAACGATCGGCTGACCGATCTGTCGCCGGCGGCGATTGCGCGCCGTAAGGCCTACGTGGGCGCGTTGCTCGCACGGTTGCGCGCAATAAAGCCCCGCACATTGAGCGAGCAGGATGCCGTCTCGCTCGCTGTACTCTCGTCTCAGCTCGCGCGCCGCGAGCGTGTCGAGCGGTTTCCGGTCGAGCGGATGCCGATGTCGGCGCACCACGGTCCGCAGATCGAATTCGCATACGTCGTCAAGCTATCGCCGTTTCGCACCGTGCAGGACTACGAACGCTATCTCGTGCGTCTGCGTGCGCTTCCCGTTTATCTGCAGCAGGTCGAAGCATTGATGCGCGAGGGACTCGCGACCGGCTGGGTGCTGCCTGCCGTGGCCATCCAGGATCTGCCGAAGCAGATCGATGCCTGGCTCACGAACAACCCCGAAGACACGCCGGCCTTTCGACCGTTTGCGGACTTTCCCGGGGGCATCAGCGAAGCCGACCGGTCACGCCTCGCCGCGGAAGGCCGGCGCGCAATCGACGACGGTGTGACGCCCGCGTTTCGCGCGTTGAAGAACTTCGTCGAAACCGCGTACCTGGGAGGCGCGCGCACCGGGCTCGGTGCGTCGACGCAGCCCGGCGGCGCCGCGTATTACGACGCTCTCATCGCGGACCGGACGACCACGACGATGTCGGCACGCGACATTCACGAGCTTGGCCTGCGCGAGGTCCAGCGGATCGGCGCGGAAATGGACGATGTGATCCGCCGCACGGGCTTCAGTGGAACGCGCGACCAGTTCTTCAAATTCGTCCACGATGCGCCGCAGTTCTACCTGACGCGCGCGGACGACATGCTGGTGGCTTACCGGGATCTGGCCAAGCGCGTGGATGCGCGACTGCCGGCGCTCTTCGCAGAGCTGCCGCGACTGCCGTACGGCGTCCGCGCGATGGAGAAGTTCGAGGGCGATAACGCAGAGCACTACACGCCGGGCAGCATCGAAGCGGGCCGTGCCGGGTACTTCGAGGCGAACGTCAACGACCTCCGCACGCGCCCGACTTACGACATGGAGAACGTGTTTCTCCACGAGGCGGTCCCCGGACATCATCTGCAGGTCGCACGGGCGCAGGAGCTTCGAGCGTTGCCCGAATTCCGGCGCCACAGCTTCTTTGTCGGGTATGGGGAAGGCTGGGCGCTCTACGCCGAGAGCCTCGGCGACGAGCTCGGCCTCTACACGGATCCGTATTCCCGTTTTGGTCGGCTGAGCTGGGAAATGGTCCGCGCCTGCCGACTCGTCATCGACACAGGTATACACGCGTTCGGGTGGGATCGCGCGCGGTCGATCGACTACATGAGGTCCAACGCCGGAATGAACGAAGGCCTGGCCAACACCGAAATCGACCGCTATATCGTGGGACCTGGACAGGCGCTCGGGTACAAGCTGGGCGAGCTCGAGATCAAGGCGCTCCGCGCAAAGGCCAGCGC
>JBKPOL010000282.1:0-4433 GCA_046733075.1 Pseudomonadota bacterium
ATACGCAGCACCTCATGCACGGACACCCGCCCGCTTCCTCTTGCCGCGAAGCCCTGCACGCGGCGCGAGCAGCCGCCTCACCCCCCGAGCGCCGTCGCAGCGTGTACATTGACGTCGAAAAGCGCGTCGGCGCGCGCAAACGGACGGCCGTTATGCCGATACGACCGAAGAGGCGAAGTCGAGTTTCCTGAAGACGGCGCGACGAATCGCGACCGTCAGTGCAACTTCACGTGGGGCTCGGTGCGGCGGGTGATTACTCGCGCGGCGGTGTCGAGGGCCATCTTCCAGAACCCGTGCAACGCGAGCTCGTGCATCTTGTACAGCGACAAGTACATCATCCGCGCGAACCATCCCTCGATCCACACGTTGCCGCGTGTCAGGCTTCCCATGAGGTTGCCGACGGTCGAGTATTCGCCGAGCGAGACGAGCGAGCCGAAGTCGCGGTAGCGCCAGGGTACGAGCGGCTTGCGGTGCAGACGGTTCCGAATCTGCTTCACCATGTGCGTCGCCTGCTGATGCGCGGCCTGCGCGCGCGGCGGCACGGTCACGCCATCCTTGCCGAGCCAGGGGCACGCCGCGCAATCGCCGATCGCGAAGACGTTCTCGTCGCGCGTGGTCTGCAGCGTCGGCTGCACGACGAGCTGGTTGATCCGATTCGTCTCGAGGCCGTCCAGATCGCGCAGAAAATCGGGCGCCTTCACGCCCGCCGCCCAGACGACGAGTTCCGCGGGAATCACTTCCCCGGAAGCGAGCCGCACGCCATTGGCGAGCACTTCGGCGACGCGCGCCGACGTGCGAACGGTGACGTGCATCTGCTCGAGCATTTTGACCGCGGTGCGCGAAAGACGCTCCGGCAGCGCCGGGAGAATCCGGTCCGCTGCTTCGATCACGATGAGCCGGATGTCCTTGTCCGGATCGATGCGATCGAGACCGTAGGACACGAGCGTGCGCGTCGTGTTGTGCAGTTCGGCGGCGAGCTCGACGCCGGTTGCGCCCGCGCCGATGATGGCGACGTGCAGTTGCTCGGGACGCAGCGGCGCCGCCTGCGCATGGGCGCGTATGTACGCGTTGACGAGGCGGCGATGAAAGCGCTCGGCAGCGGAGGGATCGTCGAGCGAGATCGCGTACTCCTTCGCCCCCGGGGTGCCGAAATCGTTCGTGCGACTGCCGACCGCGATCACCAGCGTGTCGTAGGGGAACGTGCGCGATTGCGTGACCTGGTCGCCGTCCTCGTCGACGAAAGGCGCGACGTGCACCTCCCGCCTCGCGCGGTCGAGCGCGGTCATCTTGCCGATCCGGTAACGAAACGAGTGCCAGTGGGACTGCGCGAGGTAGTCCGTCTCGTAGACGCCGATGTCCATGCTGCCGGCCGCAAGCTCGTGCAGGTGCGGCTTCCAGAAGTGCGTTCGCGCGCACTCGACCAGCGTAATGTCCGCCTGCTTGCGTTGGCCGAGCTTGTCGCCCAGCTTGGTCGCGAGCTCCAGGCCGCCCGCGCCACCGCCCACGATGACAACGCGATGGGGAACCGGCGCTGCGTCGCCGTTCATGGTCGAGCGGCGCCCGGCAACCGAGAACCGCCGCGACCGATCACGCGGCCGTCGCCGGCATGCGCACTTCCTTCTGGTCGAGTACGGCCTCGGGCTCTTCCGCCTCGATGTCCGACTCCTTGTTCAGCACGCGGTGCATGCGGGCCTCATCGAGCTCGCCGCACCAGCGGCCGACAACGACGGTCGCGACACCGTTGCCGATCAGGTTTGTCAACGCACGCGCCTCGGACATGAAGCGATCGATGCCGAGGATCAGCGCGAGCCCCGCGACTGGAACATGCCCGACCGCCGACAACGTCGCGGCGAGCACGATGAAGCCGCTGCCAGTGACGCCTGCCGCGCCCTTCGACGTAAGCAACAAGACGGCGAGCAGCGTCAATTGCTGGGTGAGCGTCATAGGCGTGTTGGTCGCCTGCGCCACGAACACCGCGGCCATCGTCAGGTAGATGGACGTGCCGTCGAGATTGAAGGAGTAGCCCGTCGGGATGACGAGGCCGACCGTGGACTTCTTCACCCCAAGGTTCTCCATCTTGGCCATCATCCGCGGCAGCACGGATTCCGAGGAGGACGTGCCGAGAACGATGAGCAATTCCTCCTTGATGTAGCGGATGAACTTGAGGATGGAGAAGCCGTGGGTTCTCGCGATGATCCCGAGGACGACGAGGATGAAGACCAGGCACGTCAGGTAGAACGTGCCCATCAGCTTGCCGAGCGACAGCAGTGAACCGACGCCGTACTTGCCGATGGTGAATGCCATTGCGCCGAACGCGCCGATCGGCGCGACGCGCATGATGTAACCGACGATCGTGAACAGCACGTGCGACGACTTCTCCACCCAGTCGAACACGAGCGTGCCACGCCCGCCGAACTTGTGGAGCGCAAACCCGAACAGCACCGCGAACAGCAGCACCTGCAGGATCTCGCCCTTGTCGAACGCTTCGATGACGGTGTTCGGGATGATGTTCAGCAAGAACTCCGTGGTCCCCTGCAACTGGCCCGGCTTGGCATACGCGGCGACGGCTTTCGTATCGAGCGTGGCCGGATCGATGTTCATCCCGGCGCCCGGTTTGACCGTGTTGACAATCGTGAGGCCCACGATCAGCGCGATCGTGCTCACGAGTTCGAAATAGAGCAGCGCGTACCCGCCCGTCTTGCCGACCTTCTTCATGTCCTCCATCCCGGCGATGCCGACGACGACGGTGCAGAAGATGATCGGCGCGATGATCATCTTGATCAGCTTGATGAAGCCGTCGCCGAGCGGCTTCATCGCCGCTCCGGTCTCCGGAGAGAAATAACCGAGCAGTACGCCGAGGATGATCGCAACGATCACCTGAAAGTAAAGGGACGTGTACAGCGGTCTTTTCGGCGCATTTCGCGCGGCGCTTGTCGTGGCTTGCATGGTGCCTCCTTCGATGCGCGCAATGCGCGGAAACGAGCGCTTCAGTGGCTGCGGCCTAGCGCTGCGAGCGATTCGATCGGCCGGCCGACGCCGCCCGATGCCGGTGCGGCTGCCTGCTGTGCGGAGGCTTCCGCAACGGCGACGGCGGTCATGTTCAGGATCCGCCGGACGGTGGCCGATGGCGTGAGGATATGTACTGGACGCGCGGCGCCGAGGAGGATGCCGCCGACCGTGATCCCCTCGCCCGCGGTCACGCGGAGCGCGTTGTAAGTGATGTTCGCGGCATCCGCGTTCGGCATGATCAGCAGGTTCGCGTCGGTCTTGAGCCGCGACTCGGGGAATTCGCGATCGCGAATCGTCTTCGACAGCGCCGAATCCGCGTGCATCTCGCCGTCGACGCTAAGGTCGGGCATCCGTTCGAGCACGAGCGCGAGCGCTTCGCGCATCTTGCGCGCCGAGGGTGCGTCCGAGCTTCCGAAGCTCGAATGCGACAGCAGCGCAACGGAAGGTTCCTGACCGAAGCGGCGCACCTGCTCCACCGCGAGCAGCGTCATTTCCGCGATTTCCTTCGCCGTCGGGTCGTGGTTCACATGGGTGTCGCAAATGAAGAGCTGGCGGCCCGGCAACATGATCATCTGCATCGCGCCGAGAGCACACACGCCCTGTCGCATGCCGATGACCTGTCGCACGTACTTCAGATGGTCGGCGAAGTTGCCGAGCGTTCCGCAGAGCATTGCGTCGACGTCACCGCGCCGCACGAGCATGGCGCCGATCAGTGTCGGGCGCGTGCGCATCTCTTCGAGCGCCTGCGGGCGATTGACGCCCATGCGCCGCGCGAGGAGGTAATAGTCCTGCGCATAGTCCTTGTAGCGCGGGTCGTCGAGGATGTTCACGCCGTCGCAGTCGCGGCCGAGCGAAAGCCGCAGGCCGAGCCGCTTGATCCGCGACTCGATCACGTCGGCGCGGCCGATCAGCACGGGATGCACGATGCCCTCGTCGACGCCCGCCTGCGCAGCACGGAGCACACGCTCATCCTCGCCCTCCGCGAAGGCCACGCGCTTGGGCGCGCGCTGGGCGGCGGCGAAAACCGGCGCCATCGGCGCCCCGGACGCATACACGAAGCGGGTCAGTCGCCTCCGGTATTCATCGAAGTCGGCGATGGGTCGCGTGGCGACGCCGCTCTCCATCGCAGCCTTTGCGACGGCCGGCGAGATGCTGACGATCAGCCGTGGATCGAACGCGCGCGGAATCAGGTAGTCGGGGCCGAACGCGGGCGTTTGCTCGCCGTACGCAAGCGCGACTATGTCCGACGACTCCGCCTGCGCGATCGCTGCGAGCGCCCGCGTGGCCGCAACCTTCATCGGCTCGTTGATCGTGCTCGCACCGCAATCGAGGGCGCCGCGGAAGATGAACGGAAAGCACAGCGAGTTGTTCACCTGGTTCGGATAGTCCGAGCGGCCCGTTCCGATCAGGCAATCGGGCCGCAC
>JBKPOL010000283.1:0-6789 GCA_046733075.1 Pseudomonadota bacterium
CGGCAGCACTTCGGATGCGATGAGGGCGTTCATCGATTCACTTTCACTCCCGGCCTCCTTGTACCGCTCCCACGCTTCGCAGCATCACGTGTCGGCCTCCCTCGCTCCGCGCGCCGCCGCGCCCTTCGGGCCTGGGCTCCGCTGCGCGTCGCCCGGCGTGCTCACTCGATCGCGCTAACGGACCCGGCGCGCTCCCGCAGCAGAAACTTCTGGATCTTGCCGGTCGACGTCTTGGGTAGCTCCCCGAACACGACGCTCTTCGGCACCTTGAATCGCGCGAGATGCTTGCGACAGTGCTCGATCAGTTCCTGTTCCTCGACGCTCGCGCCAGGCTTGAGCTCGATGAACGCGCAAGGTGTCTCGCCCCACCGCGGGTCGGGGCGCGCGACCACCGCCGCGGCGAGGATCGCAGGATGGCGATACAGGACGTCCTCGACCTCGAGCGAGCTGATGTTCTCGCCGCCGGAGATGATGATGTCCTTCGAGCGATCCTTGATCTTCACGTAGCCGTCCGACTGCATCACGGCGAGGTCGCCCGAGTGGAACCAGCCTCCGCTGAATGCTTCGGCAGTGGCCGACGCGTTCTTCAGGTAACCCTTCATCGTGATGTTGCCGCGAAACATGATCTCGCCCATCGTCTCGCCGTCGAAGGGCACGGGAAGCATCGTCTGGGAATCGAGTACCGTCATCCCTTCCTCGCACGTGTAGCGGACGCCCTGCCGGCCGTTGCGTTCGGTCCGGGCCGCGATGTCCAGCGCCCCCCACTCCTCCTGCTTCGCACAAACCGCCGCGGGACCGTAGGTCTCGGTCAGCCCGTAGACATGCGTGATGTCGAATCCCATCCTCTCCATGCCTTCTATGACGGAGGCTGGCGGCGCGGCTGCGGCGACGAGCGCGTTGACGCGGTGGTCGATGCCGCGCTTCAGGTCGTCGGGAGCGTTGATGAGCATCGCATGGACGATCGGCGCGCCGCAGTAATGGGTCACCTTTTCAGCGCGAATCGCGTCGAGGATCGCGCCCGCCTCGACTCTGCGCAGGCAGACGTTCGTGCCGGCGTTGGCGGCGATCGTCCACGGAAAGCACCACCCGTTGCAGTGGAACATCGGGAGGGTCCACAGATACACCGAATGGCGCGGCATTCCCCAGTCGACGATGTTCGAGAGCGAGTTGAGGTAGGCGCCGCGATGGTGATACACGACGCCCTTCGGATTCCCCGTGGTTCCCGACGTGTAGTTGAGCGCGATGGCGTTCCATTCATCCGCGGGCGGCTGCCACGCGAAGTCGGGGTCGCCCTTGGCGATGAACGTCTCGTAGTCGGATTCGCCGAGCAGGTCGCCGCCGGGCCCCAGCACATCGACGACGTCGATGACGAGCGGACGCGCCTTGACGTGTCTCAACGCTGCAGCGACCGTCGGTGCGAATTCAGTGTCGGTGAAGAGCACCTTCGCTTCGCCGTGGTCCAGCATGAAGGCGATCGCCTGCGCGTCGAGCCGTGTGTTCAATGTGTTGAGCACGCCGCCGGTCATCGGAACACCGAAATGACACTCGACCATTTCCGGCGTGTTGGCGAGCATCGCCGCAACGGTGTCGCCTACGCCGATGCCCCGGTGCGCGAGCGCGCTGGCCAGTCGGCGCGCGCGGGCATACGTCTCGGCCCAGGTGTAGCGTCGCGATCCATGCACGACGGCCGTGCGCATTGGCCATGTATAAGCGGTGCGCGCGATGAACGACAACGGCGTCAATGGCGCATAGTTGGCTGGGCAACGATCGAGATGCTGTTCGTAGATGCCGGGCATGGCGGACCTTCGGGCGCGGAGTTACCTGCCGCCAGCATCGTAACAAAGTCCGGCGCGGACCGCGCAGGGCGCTTGCCGCGCTGCACCAGATTCGCTAGTGTGGGCCGAGCGGGCCAATCCCGGCTCGACCCCCGTAGCGGTGCGGCTATTCCATCCTGGGATCCACAATCATGGGCCACCGGCTGTCGAAGATCGTCACCCGCACCGGCGACACCGGCACGACCGGCCTTGGCGATGGTTCTCGCGTTCCCAAGGACAGCGCACGCATCGAGGCGATCGGCGCCGTCGACGAGCTGAACTCCGTCATCGGTCTCGTTCTCGCGGACCCGCTGCCCGAAGGCGTGCAATCGCTGCTGACCGATGTCCAGCACGATCTGTTCGATCTCGGTGGAGAGTTGTCGATTCCCGGCTATGCGACGGTGACCGCCGAGCATATCGAGCGGCTGGAGAATGCCGTGGAGCTCTACAACGACGAGCTTCCTCCGCTAAAGGAGTTCATCCTGCCAGGCGGAATCCGGGCGGCTGCACTCGCGCATGTCGCAAGAACGGTATGCCGACGCGCCGAACGTGCGGTCGTCGCGCTCGCGGGCGTCGAAAGCGTTTCGCAGGAGAGCCGGACCTACCTGAATCGCCTGTCCGATCTAATGTTTGTGCTGGCCCGGGCGTTGAACCGGGCCGCAGGCTCGACGGACGTTCTGTGGCAGAAAGGCCGTGCGCGCGGGAAGCCTGAAGGGTGACGCTGCAAGGTGGTGGCGCGCCGCGCCTTGAACACCGGCCTCTCTTCGACGCCGGGCGTTCCGAGCGCCGGTTCGTCATTCGCGAAGCAGGGCGGCGGCGGGCCCTATGACTGCGAGTCAGGGCTGACGAGGGCGTGGCTTCAGCGCGTAGCCGTCCGCTCGATCTTCCATCTCCCATCCGGCTGCGTGCAGCGCGTTGCGAAGCCGATCCGCCTCGGCCCAGTCCCGGGCCTTGCGTGCCGCTCCGCGCGCTTCCGCAAGCGCGAGAATCTCCGCGGGCGCTTCATTTGGGGCCGGGCGCCAGTCGGCGAGGCCGAGCCCGAATACCTCGTCGAATCGCGACAGCGTTGCGCGCTTGACAGCGGCGTCGCTGTCGCCTCTCATGGTTTCCCATGCAACCGCAAGCGCGCGCGGCGTGTTGAGATCATCATTGACGTGTGCCGTGAAGCGCCCGAGCAGCGCTTCATCCGGCGCAGCATCCGCCGCTGGCAATGCGTGAAACGCGACGCGCATCCGCTGCAGGCCGGTCGCGGCCGCATCGAGCGCTTCCCAGGTGAAATTGAGCTGAGTCCGGTAATGCCCGGTCAGGCATAGATAACGAAAGGCGAGCGGATCGTAGCCACGCTCGACCAGCGCGGCGATGCGCAGGAACTCGCCCGCCGACTTCGCCATCTTCGCGTCGTTCGCAAGGAGGAAATAGCCGTGCATCCAGAAGTTCGCGAGGCGTGTTCCGACGCGCGCCTGCGTCTGTGCAATCTCGTTCGTGTGATGCACAGGGATGTGGTCCTCGCCGCCGCAGTGAATGTCGAAGTAATCCCCGAGATACTTCTGCGCCATCGCCGAGCACTCGATATGCCAGCCCGGGAAGCCCCGACCCCAGGGACTGTCCCATTCCATCTGCCGGCTGCTCTGCGGGGGTGAAAACTTCCAAAGCGCGAAATCGGTGGGGTTGCGCTTGTCGCCCAGATCGACCCGCTTTCCGGCTTCGAGACCCGAGCGGTCGAGACGGGCGAGGAAGCCGTAGTCTGCCTGACGACTGGTGTCGAAATAGATGCCGTCGGACGTCCGGTACGTGTAGCCGCGCGTCTCGAGATCGACGATGAACGCGATCTGCTCGGGAATATGGTCGGTTGCGCGCGGCAGCACGTCGGGTGGCGCGATGTTGAGCGCCCGGCTGTCGTCCTGGAAGGCGCGCGTGTACAGCGCCGCGATGTCCCACGCGGTGCTGCCGGTCCTCCGCGCGCCCTTCTCCATCTTGTCTTCGCCGGTATCGGCGTCCGACGTCAGGTGGCCTACGTCGGTGACGTTCATGACATGCAGAACGCGATAGCCGTTCCCGCGCAGCACGCGTTTCAGCAGATCCTCGAAGAGGAACGTCCGGAAGTTGCCGATGTGCTGGTAATCGTAGACGGTCGGCCCGCACGTGTAGAGCCGGACCGGCCCGCTCTCGTGCAGCGGCGCGAATTCGCGCAAGGTGCGCGCGTAGTTGTCGTAGAGCACGAGCGGCGGCATCATGCGTTCTCGAGATCGCGCACCATCACGTAGTCTTGCATGACGAAGCCGTTGCCGATCGGGAAATCGCCGCGTTCGCGGATCCGGAAGCCACAGCGCTCGTAAGCGGCAATCGCCGCGGCGTTGCCGCGATTGACGTTGAGCGCGAGGACCGCGTAGCGTCCTTCGCGGGCGCGCGCGACGACGTGCTCGATCAATGCGCGCCCGATGCCGCTGCGATGATGCTCCGGCAGCACGTAGAGCTTTTCGAGCTTCATCTCGCGCGACCGCGTAACGGGACGCCACGCGCCGAACCCGACGGCGCGACCTTCGCGATGCGCGAGGGCCAGTCCGCCGTCTAGCGTGCGCAGGATGTCGGTCAGCGCTTCGTTGGAATAGCCGGTTGCGAGCATGTAGTCGATCTGCGCGTTGCTGATGATGCCCGGATAGTGTCGTCGCCAGATCTGGTCCGCGAGCCGCTGGATTTCGGGAATATCGGCGGCATCCGCGACGGTGATGGTGACGGCGGAAGGCACTGAAACGGAGGCGACCACGGCGGTCGAATGTAGCACGCCTGCCGCGTGGCACGCGGCGTGCACCATTCGCGTCTCAGCCTCCCGGGGAGGGGCGCATGTTCAGAGGATCGGATCCACACTTTCAGGGTGCCGTGTGAGCGTGGCGGCGCCGCGCGCTTCACGTGCCGCCGAAGGCACGCGCCCACGCAAGGCCGTGGACAAACGGAGGGCGTCGATGCTCTTGGTCGTCAAGCAGTTTCGCGCCGTCGTGCAGGCGATGCATCGGCACTATCGCTATGTCGAGCGTAAATGCGGCGTCAGCGGAGCACACGTATGGGCGCTGGCGGAGATCGCGGAAGCGCCCGGCATCAAGGTGAGCGATCTCGCACGCGCACTCGCTGTCCATCAGTCGACGGCAAGCAATCTCGTCGACAAGCTCGAACAGGCCGGGTTCCTCGTTCGACAGCGCCGCCGCGAGGACTGGCGCGTCGTCCGACTGAGCGTGACGGCGGCCGGCAGGCGCCTGCTGGGGCGCGCACCCCGGCCTCTGCCAGGTCCGCTGCAGGATGCATTGTTGCGTTTGCCGCTGTCCCGGCTCGCGTCACTCGAGACCGAACTCGCCGCGCTGCTGCGCCAGATGCACGCCACCGCGAGCACAAGCACGACGCTTCTTGCAGAAGTCATCAAGTAGGCAGCGGCGGTAGAAATTACGCGCGCGCTTGTGCAAATTACCTTGACGCAAATGTAATTGCAGCGCTGACGCGCATACGAAGCGCTTGCTCGGGCATGCGGACCGTCAGGGAGTCGACAGACGTGGCGCCCTGGTGAGCGGCGCGCTCAGCGACTCGACCACGGATGTCTGGCTCGGAACATGCTGCCGCATCAGTCTTCGCGTCGCAGAGCGGAAGTCAACGCGCGATGGCGCAGGTGTTTTCCCGCCGATTCACGTTCCTGTTGCGCATCGGCGGGCTCGTCCTGATGAGTGCACTGGCAGCGGCAATCGTCATCTACCGCGTGAACGCGCGATCGGACGCGCCGGAGCGCGACGCCGTCGAGCAGCCGATTCCCTTCAGTCATCAGCACCACGCGCGGGACGACGGCATCGATTGCCGCTACTGTCATACGTCGGTGGAGACATCCGCGTTTGCCGGTATCCCCCCGCTCGAAACCTGCATGACCTGCCACTCGCAGCTCTTCACCGACGCGCCCCCGCTCGCGCCGCTGCGCAGCGCCTATGCAGGGCAGACGACGCTCGCGTGGAATCGCGTGCACGACCTGCCCGATTTCGTCTACTTCGACCATGGCATCCACGTCGCGAAGGGCGTGGGATGCAGCACATGCCACGGCCCGGTGGACCGCATGCCGCTCACGCGTCGCGTCGCCTCGCTGGAGATGCAGTGGTGCCTCGACTGCCACCGCAATCCGCAACGCTATCTGCGACCTCGCGACCTCGTCTTCGACATGAACTGGAACCCGCCCGCCGATCAGGACGTCCGCGGCGCCGATCTCGCCCGCGTCTATCGGCTGCGTTCGACACGCGAGCTGACCGATTGCTCGACGTGCCACCGATGACGACCGCGACGCCGCTTGACGAGGGAACGGCCTGGCGCGCCGAGGGTGCGCACGACCGGTTCTGGCGCAGCATCGCCGAGGCTGAAGGACGGGCGTACGAGGAGGCGGCGCAGGCGCCCGGTGGCAACGGCGTTGCGCTGCACCGCCGACGCGATTTCATGAAGCTGATGGCTGCCTCGGTCGCGCTCGCAAGCAGCGGATGCTCGCGCGCGCCGCTCGAGCAGATCGTTCCGTATCGGCAGGGGCCGGCCGAGCAGACGTATGGCAAGCCGGTGTTCTACGCGTCGACACTGCCGCGCGATGGTTACGGATTCGGCGTGCTGGTCGAGACCAACATGGGCCGTCCGACCAAGATCGAAGGCAATCCGCTGCATCCGGCAAGCGCGGGTGCGACGGACGTCTTCGCGCAGGCAGCGGTTCTCGACCTTTGGGATCCCGATCGCTCGCAAATGGTCCGCAGCGGGCGCGTCGGCACGACGTGGAATCGCTTCCTTGCGGCGCTCGAGGAGCGACTGCCGAGGTTGTCGCGCGGCGGCACCGGCCTGCGCATTCTGACCGAGACCGTCACGTCGCCATCGCTTGCTGCACAGATTGGGGCCGTGCTCGCACGCTACCCCGGTGCGCGCTGGCATCAGTGGCAACCGGTGAACCGCGACAACGCCTATGCCGGGGCGGGCC
>JBKPOL010000284.1:0-15689 GCA_046733075.1 Pseudomonadota bacterium
ACCCTATGCCGCGACCGAGCTCACCGCGGCTGACCCGTGGACATATCGCGCGAGCGCCGCCGAGGTCACGGCCACGTTCGGCGACGCGCTTGCCGCTCAACCGGCACGCGCGGCATCGTTCACGCTGTACTTCGTCGAGGGCGCAGATGAGCTTACCGAAGAGTCGAAGCGCGTATTGGAGACCGTGTTCGAGGACCTCAAAGGGCGCAAGGTCGCGGATGTCCTGGTCGTTGGACACACCGATACGGTAGGCACCGACCAGTTCAACGACGCGCTCGCGCAGCAGCGGGCGGAAGCGATCAGGCGCGCGTTGATCCAGCGAGGCATCGGGCCCGGCGATGTGACCACCGTCGGTCGCGGGAAGCGCGAGTTGCTGGTGCAGACGCCTGACGGCGTGGCGGAACCGCGCAATCGTCGCGTCGAAATCGTCGTTCGTTGAGCGCTTCGGACGACAGATCGCAAGTCGCAGGCACCGTTCGACACATCGGCGCGAGAAGCAGGCCCCAAGACTTAGAGGACTGTGAGGCGTGTCGAGGTCCGCCCGAAACCATTCCGGCTGAGTACGGTTAGGTCCTCGTTCCTCTTTCCGTGTCGATCACCTCACACCCAGCGCACGGTGAGCACTGTCATGTCGTCGGCCTGGGGGCTGTCGCCGACGAATTTCCTCACGTCCCCGCGAATCAGCTCCAGCATCCCGCGTGCGGACCTACAGCCGGACAGCAGACACTCGACGCGACCGGCGCCGTAGAGCGCGTTCCCACCACCCTGCGCTTCGGTAATGCCGTCGCTGACGATGCAGATGATGTCGCCGCGGCCCAACGTTCGTCGTGACACGCCGTAGTCGAAATCCTCGACGACGCAAAGCGGCGGCCCCCCGCCTTCAGCCAAGCGCGTCACTGTCCCGTCGTGCGCGCTGATGAGCCAAGGATTGTCCTGACCGGCGTTGCAATAGTGGAGCTCGCCGGAGTCGAGGTCGAGCAGGCCCGCGAACACCGTGACGAACAGCGCGGCCGGGTTGTCGCGTGACACCTCCGCGTTCATACGCATCATCAGGGTGCCGAGATCGGCCTCGCCTGACCGCAGCATCGTGCTTTTGCACAGCGCCTTGCTGACAGCCATGAAAATGCTCGCCGGCAAGCCCTTGCCCGATACGTCGCCGAGCATGAAGAACAGGCGCCGATCGTCGAGCTTGTAGAAATCGTAAAGGTCTCCGCCGACCTCCAGTGCGGGCTCCATGCACGCCGCGAGCTCCACGCGCGGATCGTGCAAGGAGTCGGCCGCGGGCAGCGTATCGAGCTGAATGCGCTGCGCTGCCTGCATTTCGCCCGCCACGCGCGCGCTCTCCTCGCGTTGTCGCTGCACGACCTCCTGGAGCGCCTTGCGATTGCGCGTCGCATCGGCGAGCGTCAACGCGAGCATTGCCGCGAACAGCGTCACCACCGCCATCGCTGGGGTTGCCGCGTCGAACAGCCAGCGATGCGTTCGAAAGGCGACGTACGCAAGCGGCAGCAGCACGAGCGCGCATGCAACCGCAACCAGCAACGCGTAACGCACCGGCCAGCGCGGCGCGGAAATGATGAGCAGGGTCCCGAGGACGAGGAATACGCTGGCCTCGACCAACGGT
The DNA here is from genome assembly GCA_046733075.1 of Pseudomonadota bacterium. Lineage (GTDB taxonomy): Bacteria > Pseudomonadota > Gammaproteobacteria > Burkholderiales > Casimicrobiaceae > VBCG01. The sequence continues at coordinate 1,625 of JBKPOL010000284.1, forward strand.
GCCCACGCAGGTCGCGTCAGGAAGGGCGGATCGTTCATGTTCTCGATCAGCTGCGCGTGCAGTTCGACGCCCGGCATCCTTTCCGCAATCGGCGTCCACACGTTGTCGCCGAGTGCGAGCGCGGTGACGCCCACCAGCACGAAGGACCGCTTAAGCTGATCCGGCGAGACGGAACCGTTCAGCACATCGACCGCTGACACCGCGCGGCCCCGGTTGCGGCGTGAAAAATAGAGCCGCACGTTGCCGTCGGGCTCCGCGACGAACGTCCGGTCGCCGACCATCACGCTGTCGATCGCGCCGTTCGCGGTCGCAACTCGAAGTGCGGGTGCCCGGAGCGCGACGCGCCACATCTCGAGCGCGAATGAAGGCGCCGGCGTGCCGTTCACGTTCGCAATGAGCGGAACGCGCCGGATGATTCCCTGAGCATCCTCCGCGTCGATGAGACCCCATCCGGAAGCCGCATCGTTCAGCGTCGCAAGCGTCGACAGCGCACCGGGGAAACTCATCAGGCGGGTCAGTGCAGCCTGCGCGTCGTCCGGCTGACCGCGCGCATCGCGCACGAGGATCGGCGGCACGCGGATCGGCTGCGACGACGCGCCGGGCGCGCCGGCAAGCACGACGACGACGGGTGCGACGCGGAATGCCGTAGCGAGCTCCGCGTCGTTCGACGGCAGCGAAGCGATTCGCTCGAGGAGCGCCAGGTCGGCGTCGACGTGGGCGAGCGCGCGCTCGGGCGAGAAGGGATCGGGTTCCGACATGACGATATCGATGCCGATGGCCGCGGGCCCGTAGGCGTTGATCGTATGCACGAGTTGCGCGAGGAGCGTGCGTGGCCACGGCCAGTGCCCGAGTGTGGTGATGCTCTTCTCGTCGATCTGCACGATCGTCACCGGCGTGGACTCGGCTGCACGCGGACTGCGGCGCTGCATTGCGTCGAAGAAGGCAACCTGAAGCGGCAGGAGCTGCGGCAGGTCGAACGCGAGCGCGCCGGCGAACACGATCAGGATGAGCGCGCCGATCGCGCGCAGCCTCGCCGTCCGGAGCGCGGGCGGCTCCGGAGCGACGGCGGTCACAACGTCAGTTCCAGCCCGTCGTACGCGGCAGAGACGTGCACCGGGCTGCCGGTGCGCGTGATCTCCTCGTAGCGCCGGGTTTCCTCCAGCATCTTCACAAGCGCGGCGTCGTCGAGCGCCGGCTCATGGTGAAACAGGCAGAGATGTCGCGCTTGCGCGAGCTGGCACAGCTCGACACCCACGATGTTGCTGGAGTGGCCCCAGTCGGCCTTGACGGAAATCGCTTCGGCGAGCGAGTACATGGCGTCGAAGATGACGACGTCGGCGTTCCGGAAGAATTTCGCGAAGCTCGCGCTTTCGGTGGGGTCCGCGAACGTGTGCTCGGAGTCGGTCGAATAGACGACGATGCGGCCGTTGCGCTCGAAGCGATACCCGTACGAGTCACCGGTATGGTGCTGGTGCTTGAGCGTCACCTGCATGCCCGCGACGTCGTGCGTGACGTCCGGCTCGAGGTAGACGAATTCGATCGCCGCATTGAAGACGGAGAAATTCACCGGGAACGATGGCGGCTCCATCTGGCGTCGCAGCGCGGATTCGAGCTCGCGGTGTGCGCCATAGAAGAACAACCGGTTGCCGGGGATGTAAGCGGGCCCGAAGAACGGCAGGCCCATGATGTGATCCCAGTGCAGATGAGACACGAACAGGTGATACGTCTGTGGCTTGCCGGGACCGTGTCGCGCGATGGCCGCCTGGCCGAAGGCGCGCAGGCCGCTGCCGAGGTCGCACACGACGTATTCCGATGGACCGGCCTCGAGCTCGACACACGACGTATGTCCGCCGAACGTGCCGCCGATCTGAAAGGGAAGCTCGTCGACGAAACGTTGGACTGCGTCGTCGGAGTCCAACGTGCGCGCTTGCGCCATGCGAACTGCGGAGACCAGCTTGTGGCGCAGCGTCGGGGTTGTCAGTGCGACGGGCAGTGAACCCCGCGTGCCCCAGAAGCGAATGCGCTGCATGGCGTTGCGCCCGCGTCAGCCCGCGTCGTAGGCGGCGAGCGCATCGCTGGAAAGCGCGCCGAGCGCATCGCGGAGCGCGGGAAAGACTTCGATAACGGTGTTGAAGCGACTGATCGCGAAAATCTCGCCGACCACGGATTGCAGCCCGGCAACGGCGATGCGCGCCTTGCGTCCCCGCATCTGCCGCGCGGCGATCATCAGGACGCGCAACCCGACGCTGCTGATGTATTCGACACCGCTGAAATCGAGCAGCAATGCGGCGACATCGGGGCGACCCCAGAGCGATGCAAGCGCCGCTTCGAATGCCGCGGCGTTCGACTGATCGATCCGGCCGGACGGCTTGACGAGTACGACGCTTCCGATTTGGCGGGTGGTGACGTCCACGGTTTGCAGGTGGCTTGCCGGAGCCGCGGGATTATACGGCTGTCTAGCCATTCCGTCGTGCCGGTGCGACCGTCGGCATGGGCGATCAGTCCTCTTCCGTCCGGCCGAGCGAACGCCTCGCTCAGGGGACGCCCGGCGCTTGACGCACTCCGGCGGATCACGTGTACTCGCCCGCGTCTCCAATGGCGGCATGGGAAGCGATAGATGAGCGAGTGGGACGTCGTCTTGCGCACGCTCGCGGCGCTGGCTGCGGGCGGGAGCATCGGCCTCGAACGCAGCTATCACGGCCGCGCCGCGGGTTTGAGAACCTATGCCCTCGTCTGCTTCGGATCGGCGCTGCTCGTCGCCTCATCCCAATACGAGATCATGGCCACCACGCATGGCGGCGGTGAAGTGACGCGTGTCGTCCAGGGCATCGTGACCGGCATCGGCTTTCTCGGTGCCGGCGTCATCGTCAAGGAGGGCTTCACCGTGCGCGGTCTCACGACGGCGGCATCGATCTGGGTGGCATCGGCGATCGGCGTCGTCATCGGGACCGGCTCGTACCTGACCGGAATCATCGCGGCGGCGGCCACGCTCGTTGCGCTCGCCGTGCTGCGCGGACTGGAAGATCGGTTGCCGACGCAGTCCTTCATTCATTTCGACATCGCTTTCGAGCGCACGGCCGCACTCGACGAAGAGGCTTTCCGGCGACTGGTGGAGCATCACGGCTTTTCGATGCGAGAACTTTCATATCGTCTGCACGGGCAGCCGCAACTCCTCGAATACCACACCGTGATCTGGACGAGCGATGTCGCGCACGTGCGGGAGCTCGAGCAGACCCTGTTGCAGAGGCCGGAGGTGGTTCATTTCAGCCTGTCACCCGGCAGGGATTGAGGCGGCTTCTGCTCGATCCTTCCATCGAGAGCGATGAACGACCTGCTGGACCTTGGTGACGAAGTCGGCGCGGCGCTGCGCGAAAGACGCGCGATCGTGGCGCTCGAATCGACGATCGTCGCGCATGGGATGCCGTGGCCGCAGAATGTAGAGACGGCGCTCGCGGCCGAGGATGCGGTGCGCGAGCGGGGCGCCGCGCCGGCGACGATCGCCATCGTGAACGGCCGGCTCAAGGTGGGTCTTTCACGTGACGAACTCGCGCGATTCGGTCGCGACGGGCCGCGCACCGCCAAGACCAGCCGGCGCGATATCCCGATCCTGGTCGCGCGGGGCGCGAGCGGCGCCACCACGGTCGCTGCGACGATGATCATTGCCGCGATGGCCGGCATCCGTGTTTTCGCGACAGGAGGCATCGGCGGCGTCCATCGCGGCGCAGCGTCGAGCTTCGACATCTCCGCGGACCTGCAGGAACTCGCCCGGACGTCGGTTGCCGTGGTGTGCGCGGGCGCCAAGTCGATCCTCGACCTCGGCCTCACGCTCGAATATCTCGAGACGCACGGCGTACCCGTGATCGGCTATCGCACCGACCGCCTGCCCGCCTTCTACAGTTCCGATAGTGGGTTCGGTGTCGATATCCGACTCGATAGCGCGCAGGAGATCGCGGGCGTGATGCGGTCGAAGTGGTCCCTCGGGTTGGACGGTGGGCTCGTCATCGCAAATCCCATTCCTGAACAATTTGCAGTACCGCGTGAACGAATCGATGCGGCGGTCGGACAGGCAGTGGCGGAAGCGAATGCTCAGCGGATCGCGGGGAACGCGCTGACCCCGTTTCTTCTCGAGCGCGTCAATACGTTGACGAGCGGCGAAAGTCTGCGAAGCAACGTCGGGCTCGTCCTGAACAACGCGCGGCTCGCCGCCGACGTCGCCTTAGCGTACGCGCGCATGACGGAGCGGTGAACGGCAAGGACGAACTAAACGCCTGCTAGTCGCGTTGGCTGAATAGTCGGTTCTTCCGTATCAGGCCCATGGCCGACACTGCGAAAGAGGCCTCGAGTAGTCCGGGCAGCAAGATTTGCGGCCGCGGGTTTACCTTGTCGCGAGAACCGCGCCGGTGATGGCGGGTCGACGCGCGTTGCGGCAGCGCTTCCCCTTCGCGAACGCCTCGCAGCCTTGCGGTCGATCGCCACGATACGTGGCGGGCGTGAAAAGAGCGTGACCGTTCCGGCCGAAGGATCGCGCGGAGCATCTGCTAATGTCGGATCACACATAATCTCGTTACCGCCGCAACTCGTTATATCGTAAGGAATTAGGTGTAGGCATTGCGCTCCCCCAGTCTCGCACCTTGGTGCGCCGCGCTACGCCCTGGCGAAAACTCCATCAGGATTCGAAGGCGTATGATCTTCGAGATGAACCGCGTACCTCTTTTTTTCGTCTTCGCGTTGGCAGCATGCGCGAGCACCGGTAGTGACGATCCCCGCCAAGTCGCACAGGCAATGGAGCCTCTCGGCTGCGTCGATCGCGCACAGTGCGACGTCTATTGGCAGCGTGCCAAGGTGTGGATCTCATCGAACTCCTACTACCGCGTCCAACTCTCAAGCGACAGCGTCATCGAGACTTACGGACCGTATGCGGGTCGAATGGAGCTCGCGTACCGCGTCCTGAAGATTCCGGACGGCGCCGGCGGCGCACGTATCACGGTGACGGCCGAGTGTGGCAACGTGTTTCGATGTAGTCCCACGGTAACGGACGCGATAGCCGCGTTCAAACGGTTCGCCAGCTCGGGCGGCTGATTCGAATCATCGAGCAACCGCGGCCGTTTCCGGCAGTTCGGCAAGAAGCCCCATGCCGAAGTATGCTGCTTGCTCCAAGCGGAATGCTCATTGCCGTTCCCTGGAGTTTGCATTCCCTTTCTGGCGACCCTCGCGACGCGATCATTTCTTCCCTGATCGCTTGGTCGCACGTACAGGCGCCAAGGCGTCGCTTTCGCACCGCTTGAACGACGTTTAATATCGCTCCGTGGCAAGGCGAACAAGAATGCCGGTCGTGGTCCTGCTCGCGGCCCTCGCGACTGCACCCATGACCGCAACGCCGCAGAACGAAGCGGTTCCCGCTTTCCGACAGCTCGACTCCATTGAGGCGCGGGTTCAGGGCTGCGTAACATGCCACGGTCAGAACGGTCAGGGAACCGGCAACGGAAGCTTTCCTCGCATCGCCGGCAAGCCGGCCGGGTACCTCTACAACCAGCTCATCGCGTTTCGAGATGGCACCCGGCAATACGCGCCGATGAACTACCTCGTGGCGTACCTGCCGGAGCCTTATCTGCAAGAGATCGCCGGTTACTTCGCTTCCCAGCGACCGCCGTTCGCGCCGCCCGAGCGCGGTAACTTAGATCCAGCACTGCTGGCGCGTGGGCAAGCGCTCGTTACCAGTGGCGATGCGGGCAAGGGCATCCCGGCATGCGCGGCGTGTCATGGTAGCGGCCTGACGGGGATGAACCCTGGCATACCGGGACTCGTGGGGTTGCGCGCGTCATACATCACGGCACAACTCATTCGCTGGCGCGTGAACGAGCGTCACGCTGCGGAGCCTGACTGCATGCGGCGTATTGCATCCCGCCTATCGGATGCGGATGTCACCTCGGTCGCTGGATGGCTTGCTGCGCAAGATCCACCACGCGATCCTTCCCCGGAATCGTCCAACCTGGTGCGCATGCCCTTCGCCTGCGGAAGTCAGCGATGACTCGGACGCAGCGCGTGTTTGCACTTGTCGTGGCGGTAGGCGCGTTGCTGCTGGTCGGCGCGGTCGCCTTATTCATGCTGCATCCGCGAGCGCTGCCCGGGTACGCCGCTGCCGTGCCAGCGAGCACGCAGGCGATCAACAGGGGCGAGTATCTGGCTCGGGCCGGCGACTGCATCGCGTGTCACACCGAGCCGAGCGGGCAGGAATTCGCGGGCGGCCGCGCGATGCCGACGCCGTTCGGCAACCTTTACGTGCCCAATATCACACCGGACGAGGAGACCGGCATCGCTTCGTGGACCGCCGATGAGTTCTACCGCATGATGCATACCGGCATCTCGCGCGATGGCACGCTCCTCTACCCGGCCATGCCGTTCGCGTCCTACACCAAAGTGACACGTGCCGATTCGGACGCGATCTATGCTTACCTGATGTCCGTCCCGCCCGTGCGGCAGAAGAATCGCCCCCACGAACTGCGCTTTCCCTTCAACAACCGCGATCTCCTTATCGGCTGGCGCACGCTCTACTTCAACGAGGGCGAGTACGTGGCAGACCCCGCTCAATCCGCCGAGTGGAATCGTGGCGCCTATCTCGTGCAGGGACTCGGTCACTGCGCGATGTGCCACACGGCCATCAACGCGCTGGGTGGCTCCAGCGAATCGAAGGCCTTCGAAGGCGGGATGATTCCCAATCAGAACTGGTACGCGCCTTCCCTCACGTCCAACCGGGAGGCGGGACTCGGCAACTGGAGCATCAAGGAGATCAGTGATCTGCTCCAGGTCGGCACTTGCGCAAGGGGCGCTGTGTACGGGCCGATGGCTGAGGTGGTTTACAACAGCCTGCAATACCTGACTGACGACGACGCCAACGCCATGGCTGTCTACCTGAAGGCGTTGCCGCCGCGCGAGCCCGAGCCACCGCCGACGAGCCAAGCGCGATTGGTGGATCCAGCCGTGATGGAAATCGGACGGAAGCTCTACGTGGCGCAGTGCACCGTGTGCCACGGTGACGAGGGGAAGGGCCAGCCGCCCGCGTTTCCGCCGCTCGCCGGCAACCAGTCGATCACGATGTCGTCTCCTGTGAATTCCATTCGCACGGTGCTGAACGGTGGTTACGCGCCGGGCACGCGAAAGAATCCGCGCCCCTACGGCATGCCACCGTTTGCGCACGTGCTCGACGACGACCAAGTCGCGGCCGTTGTCACCTACATCCGCGTCGCCTGGGGCAACAGCGGCACACCCGTCACCGCAGCCCAGGCGAATGACCTGCGAAAGCTGCTCCCTCAGTGAGGACGAGTCATGCCCGAACAGTTCGCTAAACGCGACCGAGCAGCCGAGGACGCGGCGGTTGAGGAGATCGTGAGCCGGGGCCCGTCCGGCGCGTTCGCCGTCGCCGCCATCGCAACCGCGATCGTGGTGGCAATTTATTTCGCCTTCTACTATCTGGCTTACCTTCCGCGAGGCGTCGTGCAGTGAGCGCACCGGCGTCCTCCACGCTACCGAACAACGGGCGCGCCGAAGCGACCGCTCTAGCCGCAGAGCGGCGCTGGGCGCTTGTCGTCGGCATCATTATTGGGCTGCTCGTGCTGATGATGATCGTCACCGGAGTGCATTGGGCTGCGATGCCGCCTTCCCGCGTCGAGACGATCGACGTGAAGACGCTGCATCTTGCGGGCGAGTTCGTCGAGAGCAATTTGGGCACGGCCGTCGACTCCGACGGCAAGGTAACCGTGCGATTGGTCGCGCAACAGTATTCGTTCGAACCGCAGTGCATCGTCGTGCCGGCAGGCATGCCCGTAACTTTCCGTGCCACGAGCACCGACGCCATCCATGGCTTTGTGGTGGGCACCACGAACGCGAACACGATGGTCGTTCCCGGCTTCGTCGCTACGTTCACTACGACGTTCCACGAGCGAGGTGAGCACCTCATGCCCTGTCACGAGTATTGCGGTACCGGTCACGAGGCGATGTGGGCGCGCGTGCGCGTCGTACCCGCCGAGGATTTCCTTGCGAAGGGGCGGAACGGCGAAAGGCAGAGCTGTGTTCCTCGCTAGGAACCTGGTCCTCGCACACTTCTGGGTCGCGTTCGTTGCATTCCTGGGCGCGATTCTGCTCGGCGAGTGGCAGATGTTCGTACGCAGCCCACTTTCCGCGTGGGTCAACAACCCCGAGCACTATTACCGTTCCGTCACCGCGCATGGCACGGTGATGGCCTACGTCCTGCCGACGCTCGTGGCAATGGGCTTCGGCTATGCAATAAGCGAACTGTCTCTGAAAAGGCCGCTGGTCGGCCTGCGATGGGGATGGGCTGGTTTCTGGCTGGTCGTCGGAGGCACCGTCGTAGCGGCGGCAACGATCGGCGCAGGCAAGGCGTCGGTCTTGTACACGTTCTATCCGCCCATGCTCGCGAGCCCGCTGTACTACCTTGGCGTGGTGCTCGTCGTGATCGGCTCGTGGATCTGGGTCGCGCTGATGTCGATCAACCTCCGCGCGTGGAGAAGGGACAACCCCGGCGTGACCGTTCCGCTGGCGATGTTCGGCAACGTGGCCGGTGCCTACCTATGGGCGTGGACCTCGGTCGGCGCCGCAGTCGAGGTGCTCGTGCTCATCCTTCCCGCGTCGCTCGGCCTCACCGACACGATAAACGCGGGGCTGGCGCGCGTGTTTTTCTCCTGGACGCTGCACGCCATCGTCTATTTCTGGTTGATGCCCGCCTATATCGCGTTCTACACGCTGGTGCCGCGCGCGATTGGCGGGCGCCTCTACAGCGACGCGATGGGGCGCATTGCATTCGTGCTGTTCCTCGTGTTCTCCATGCCCATCGGCATTCATCACCTGTTTGCCGATCCGCAGGTTGGGGCGGGATTCAAATTCGTGCATGCCGCCATGACGGCGATGGTGTCCGTGCCGACCCTGCTTACCGTGTTCACCATCGTCGCGTCGATCGAAATTGCGGGAAGGCTCCGCGGGGGAAAGGGCGCACTTGGCTGGGTAAAAGCGCTGCCGTGGCAAAACCCAATGATGCTGGCCGTGACGTTCTCCTTCGTCATGCTGGGCTTCGGCGGCGCCGGCGGCATCATCAACATGAGCTATCAGCTCAACGAAACGGTACACAACACGCAGTGGGTGACAGGGCATTTCCATCTCATCTTCGCGGGCGCTATCGTGATCATGTATTTCATGGTCGCGTACGAGCTTTGGCCACACCTCACCGGCTGTGCGGCACTTTCGCCGAGGCTGATGAAGGTGCAGCTATGGCTGTGGTTTGTCGGCATGCTGGTGTTGTCGCTGCCGTGGCATCTGGTCGGACTGCTCGGCATGCCCCGGCGAATGGCGTACTACGACTACACGCATCCCGCGCTGCACCCCCAGGCCTGGACGGTTACGGTGTCCACGTTCGGCGGACTGCTGCTGGTCGGCTCGGCGGTGCTTCTCGTTTACATCCTTGCTACGGCGCGCAAGACGTCGACGGCGCCTGCTCCGTTCACGTTCAGCATCGCTGTGCACCCGAGCGCCCACACTCCGACGCTGCTGAACGGATTCGCACTTTGGGTGGCCATGATGATCGGCCTGACCATCGTTAACTACGGCTTTCCAATCGCACAGCTCGCGAGCCTCACGGAGGCCCGAGTGCCCGTCATCCCGATCGGGAGCCGCTGATGCGCGAGCGAGGGCCTTACGCTTGGGGAAATCCGTGGTTCCGCTGGAGCGTCGTGTCGCTCGCCGTCCTTACCGCGCTCTGCGTGCTGGTGGGATTCGTGTGGCTGCCGTCCGTGCACGATGACTTCACGGCACAGGGCTTGTGGACGAGCATTTGTCGCGCAGCCGGTGTACCGGCGAGCTGGTCACGCACCGGAAGTGCGAAGGCAGGATCGACGTCCACGGAGGTCGTGCTCGAGCGCGTCATGGCTCGTCCAGGGGCGCAAGATTCGATCGGCCGCGGCGCGACGCTCGCGCTCAACTGCACCATGTGCCATGGGGCGCTCGGCATGAGCCGCTCGGATGCACCCAACCTCGCAGGTCAGTATCCGGAGGTGGTGATCAAGCAACTGCACGACTACAAGAGCGGCAAGCGTGCGAGCTCGATCATGGTGGCGCTGACCGCAAACCTGTCCGATCGAGAGATTCAGGACCTTGCCGCGTATTACGCCTATCTGCCCAAGGCGCGTACGGCCCCGACGACGTACGACGAGACTCTGCCGGCACTGGTGCGGGTAGGCGATCCGCTTCGGAACATCGCGCCGTGCATCGCTTGTCACGGTGGCGTCGACCAGAAGCTGGGAGCGCCATGGCTAGAAGGCATGCCGAAGGAATACATGGTCGGGCAGCTCACTGCATTTCAGAGCGGCGCCAGGCGCAACGATTCGGGCGCCCAGATGCGCAACATGGTGCGCGCGATGACGACGAAAGAGATCGACGAGGTCTCGACGTTCTATGCAGGCAAGGCGCCTGCGACGCAGGCACGCTAGGGAACGATTCAGAGCGAGGCGATCGCCGTCATGCAGCAATCTTCGGCCCGTAGCTTCCAAGCAGATCGTGCTCGAAATGCCGCGTACTGCGCGCATCTTGAGGCTCAGCGTTTGTACCTCCACAGTCACTGCACACGTGTGCCCTTGGAAGCTGGCAGGGGCCCGTACGATATCGTAATGGCGGGGACTCGCTCCACGCCGGGCTGCCTTGCAAGGAAGTCTCGCACGAAGGCAGCGAGCCGCTGCTCGCATAGCGCCACAATCTCAGGTTCCGATTTCATCTGCGCGCCCTCGGCCTGGGCGGCCTTGCTTGCGCCTTCGTAGAGCGTCAGGGCAGCGACCTTCTCGTCGGTGAACCAGCCCTTATCGCGCACCTCGTAATGCAGGTCGCGCACTGCGGGCGCAGCAACGAGGTCCGGCTTGGCGATCCTGATCTCGATCCCTGCCGGGCCATCAGCGATGTCGTAGCTGTCCGGCGCCAGCTCGTATCCAAAGGAGTAGTCGACGGCATAAGTGACCACGACCTCCCCGCTCGACTTCAGTCCAAGTAGCGAGCGCTCGACATGCCGGTCCACCCTGTAGTAACGCGTGACGTTCGCCGCCAGCAGCTTCGCCTGCCCGCTGAGCGACTTCTTGCTCGCCGCTATGTAGTCCTTGTATTTGGTGTAACCGACGAGCGATTTGTCGGTCGTGGTCACAATCTGCTGAAGCTCGGCGATCTTCTCGGCCATGTCGGCCATTCGATCGTGAAGAAGCCACGCGGCTAACGCCGCGGCGACCGCGCAGCCCGAAAGAAATGCCAATAGCGCGCGGTTCATCTGATTCTCCTAAAGCGGCCAAAGCTGGCAGCCAGAGAGTGCCGCTTTCGCCGCTCACAAGGCGACGCTGTTGGACGCTCTACGTCGCAATCGATCTCAGTATCGAAAGAGCAGGCGCTGCGGCCGTTCTTGAACCTCACGCATCAGGCGCCAGGACCATCTCTGCTGCAACAGACAGTTTAGCTAGGCACATCAACGCGATGCATAGGGCCTGTTTGTTTGAACCCCGTCGCTGACCGTCACGTTTCATCAAGGGAGACGTTTGTGTGCGACAAGTGGTACAGGCTTTGCTGCGCAACCACCACCCACCCCCGGGCATAACCAAGTACGAAGATGCAGCGCGCGAAATACGATCATTCGCAACCTATCGCTGACCCCGCTCCGCGTACGGCTTCCGATGAAGACATCAGCAGGGCGCAAGCAATACGGGAGGCGCTCAGGCGCCAATTGCTTGGACGCGCGGAACCGCAGCTGATTCCAGCCTGGATAGTGAGCGCGGACTAAACGCGGCGCCCGCCGACAACACATGCCGGGTATGCGACCGCTTATACACTGACTGTGCCGGTCCGTCCTGTCGCCTAGCGGATAAGGAATACGAGACCGCGAGCCTCAACGTGAGCTGAGGCGCCTTTGCTTCAACAGAATCGCATCGCCTGGGTCACGCAAATCTCCGCCCCACGCATTCCTCGCTACGCCTGTGAGGCCGCCCGCCGCAGTGCGCCTTCGGGCAACACGACGTCCACCTTCAGCACCTCGAGGCTGTCGCGATGCTCGACGGTGACGTTCAATCCGTCCTTGTCGATCGCCGCATGCCGGCAGATCACTGCGATCAATTCCTCTTTCAGCCGCGTGATCATGTCGTTGCCCGAGCGCTCGGCGCGCTCGTGAGCGAGCACGAGCGACAGCCGCTCGCGGGCGATGTGCGCGGAAGCGCGTTTCTTCACGAACAGATCGAGCAGTCCCACGCCTAACCTCCGAACAGCCGCTTCCAGAGCGGCGCTGCCTCTGCACCCAGGAATTTGAGCGGGCGTTCCTCGCCGAGGAATCGTGCCACCATGTCGTCGTAGGCGCGCGCCGCCGGCGAGCCGTTCGCTAGGATGACCGGCGTCCCCTGGTTGGAGCACTCGAGCACCACCTCGGACTCGGGAATCACGCCGAGGATCGGGATGTTAAGCAGTTCCTGGACGTCCGCGTGGCCGAGCATCTCGCCCTTGTTCGCGCGCTTCGGCACGTAGCGCGTGATCACCAGGTGCTCCTTCACCGGTTCGAGGCCCTGCTCTGCCCGCAGCGATTTGGAATCGATGATGCCGAGCATGCGATCGGCATCGCGCACCGCGGACACCTCGGGGTTGGTGACCACAATCGCTTCGTCCGCGAACCGCAAGGCCATAAGCGCGCCCGTTTCGATCCCCGCCGGCGAATCGCAGACGATGTAGTCGAAGCCCATGTCGCGCAGCTCGTCGAACACCGCCTTGACGCCCTCTTCCTTGAGGGCGTCCTTATCCTTGGTCTGCGACGCGGCGAGAATCGAGAGGTTCTCGCTCCGCTTGTCGCGCACCAGGGCCTGCGACAGCTTTGCATCGCCGTGGATGACGTTGATGAAATCGTAGACGACGCGACGTTCGCAGCCGAGGATGAGATCCAGGTTGCGCAACCCGATGTCGAAATCGATGACGGCGGTCTTCTTGCCCCGTATTGCGAGGCCGCTGGCGAAGCTCGCGCTGGTTGTGGTTTTTCCTACCCCGCCCTTGCCTGAAGTGACGACGACGACTCTTGTCATGCGATCAAATCTCCTATCTGCGCTGCATGTGAGGTAAAGGTGCAAGCGTGGCAAGCGTCAGTCGCTCGCTGCCGTCGGCGGCGAGGGACAACACGATGCTCACGGGGCCGCTGCCGAGCGCATTCAGATCGGCCGCTTCGAACGTTCGGTAAACGCCCGCGACCGCGACGAGTTCGGCATCGAGGTGACTGGCGATGATGCACGCACTCGTATTGCCGCTCGCGCCGGCGAGCACTCGTCCGCGGATCGGACTGAATGCGTAGATCGAGCCGTCCGCGATGAGCTCGGAACCGCGACTGGTTGGCGCGCCGACGACCGCATCACGGCCTTGAGCATAAAAGCGTTGCCCTGACCGCAACGGGCGAGTGAGAAACGCCGGTGCGAGATCGGGCTCGGTCGGTTGGCTGTCCGCCTGCTGCGGGCTCTTCGCCTCGGCGGCCGGCTCGATCGAGCTGGATGAGGATCCATTCGACGCGGCCTGTTCTTCGATCGCACTGTTGCTTGACCGATCCCTCGTCGACAACGGAGCTTCGATCACCGGCAGATCGAGGTCCACGAGGGACTTGTGCTCGTTCCGCTCGCCGATGAGCACGGCCGCCAGACGAACACCGGCCACGCGAACCGCATCGATGATTTCGGGTGCAGCGAGTTCGCTCGCCTCGCGTTCCCGCAAATCCAGGACGGCGATCGCTTCCGCGAGCAGCGGCCGGGCATTTGCGAGCGTGTCCGCGACCTCGATGCGCAGAGAGCCCGCGTCGCCGTCGCGCACGACGATACGCAGCACGGGAAGCGAGCTTCCCTTGATCACCACTTGCCGCCGTTTCATGATCAGGCAGAAGCCGCAGGCAGGTGCGGTCTCGCGGGGGAGCGGTAGGTCGTGACAGGCATGCGCTGGGGGCGCGCGGCAGTGGTCGTGCTACGAAGGCGCGCACATGCCTACGGCGTCGGGCCCATAGCCCTCCACAACCCAGCCT
>JBKPOL010000285.1:0-3839 GCA_046733075.1 Pseudomonadota bacterium
ATGTAGAGGGCGCGCTCCGGCACCTCGGTGCCGAGCAGCTTCTCGACCGCGAGCACGAAGGCGTGCTCCTGCATCATCGGCGAGACGTAGTCGAGGCGGTCGAAGTAGGGGATGCTCTGCAGGTAGGGGCGCTGCTCGATGAGCTTCTCGGTGCCGCGGTGCAGGAGGCCGATGTGCGGGTCGGCGCGCTCGACCACCTCGCCGTCCATCTCGAGGATGAGGCGCAGCACCCCGTGCGCCGCCGGGTGCTGCGGGCCGAAGTTGATCGTGAAGCTCTGCATCTGGATGTCGGGCATGGGCTCCCCCGCCCCCGGTCGGGCCGGCTCCGGCCCTCGCCGGGCGTCTCCTGAACGACCAAGCCCGCGCCCGGTGCGGGACGCGTCGGTCGTCACCGGCGCCTCTCGCCGGCTATGCGCCGGGTCGGCTTACGGCGAATGCGCGCGGCGAGCCAGGAAATCCCGTTTCACGAAGCCGTGGATCGCCACCAGGTTAACGTGGGATGACGACGCTTACTGATCAGCTGCGGCGACGACCCCGCCGTCCTGGCGCGGGCGATCCGGCGGCACTGGAGCGTGGAGAACTCGCTGCACTGGGTCTTGGACGTCACCTTCCGCGAGGACGACAGCCGGGTGCGGGACCGCACCGCCGCCCGCAACCTCGCCCTGCTGCGCAAGATCGCCCTCAACCTCGTCGCCAAGGATCGCGGCAGCCGGGCCAGCCTGCGCGGCCGGCGCAAGAAGGCCGCCTGGAACGACGATTACATGCTCCAGCTCATCGTCGGCCGCGCTCATGCGTGAACCCTGCTTACCAGGCCCGCTCCGCCAGCCGGTGCCGCTGGTCGAGCTCCTTGGCCATGCGGCCCGTCGTGAGAGCGGGGATGTCCCGGGTCGAGACGACGCCCAGCACACGCCCGCCATCGACGACCACCGGATGGCGGAAGCCGCCCGCGTCCATGCGGCGAACAGCGTCCTCCACCGGCTCCTCGGCGCCGATGGTCTCGGGGTCCGCGGTCATGACGTCGCGCAGCTTGGTCGTCGCGAGGTCCAGGCCGGCGGCGGCGACCCGGACGAGGAGGTCGCGCTCGGTGAAGATGCCGAGCAGGCGATCGTCCTCGACGACGAGGATGCTGCCGCAACCCTGCTCGGCCATGCGTTTGGCCGCAACGCACACCGTCTCGTCGGGGCGGGCGCTGACAAGGTCGGGGCCGGAGCGGCGGCGATGGAGGATGGCGTGGACGGGACGCCCGGGCATGTTGCTCTCCCTGATATTGATGTCCGGCTGCGGTGGTGTCGGAGCCAACCTCTCTAATGTCGAACGACCACCTCGCCAATCAATGTGGGAAATTCCACGGCTTAATTTTGAGAATGAGTTGTACGCCTACATGGCGCAGAACGCGACGGCAGCCGCACAAGAGATGGCGAGTACCGCTCTTTAATCCTCTCCCTCCCAAAAATTCTTGAACCACTTTGACGTGAGTTCGGTGTGCTGGATGTTGCTGTGGCCCAGCCGCTCCTGCAGGGCGCGGGTGTCCTTGCCGTCGTTGGCCAGCTCGAAGCCGCAGGCGCGCCGGAGCACGTGCGGGTGGACGGGGGAGGGGAACCCGTCCGGCCACCGCTTCGCGAGCGGCCAGCTGGCGCACGCCGCCCCGTCGGGGAACCGCGCCTCGAGCTCGGGTGGCGATCGCGGCAGCTCGGCCATCCCGTTCCCTCTCCCACGCGCTCGGGCACGACCTATGGCGCGACAGGCATGGAAGGGATGAGCCATAGCCAGCGATTCCGCAGCCCCATCGCGCTTCGAACCGAAACCGCCCGCGGCGTCATGCCACCAAGGCCGGCGGCACTCACGCGTTCGAGGAGACCGCCGGCCGGCGGATCGAGGCCGGGTCCGAAGGGTCCAGCGCCTCCCTCGGGGATCGTGTTCCGTCGCTCGAGGTCGCCTTCGTGGCGATCAAGGGGCCGTCAACAAGGTGAGATCGATGGCATCGGCCATGGCCTTGTAGCCACGGTCATTCGGATGGAGATGATCTCCCCCGTCATATTCGGTCCGAATACGCGACGGGTGTTGCGGATCCCTCGTCACCGCGTCGAAGTCGATGACGCCATCGAAGACGTTGCTCGACCGGATCCAGTCATTGACTGCAACGCGAACCTTTTCCTTCTCAGGATTGTAGAACGCATGGAGCGAAACGCCGGCGAACGTGTCCTCGAACGGCATCAGGGTCGCACCTATGACCTTGATGCCACGCAGATGCGCTCGCTCGACCAGCTGCCTATAGGCGTCGAATAGTTGTTCGGCCGTGACGGCTTCGTCGGCGGACGCGATCGGCGAGTCCGGCCAGCCGATGTCGTTGATCCCTTCCAGGAAAATCACGTGCGAGACATTCGGAACACTGAGAACGTCCCGGTCGAACCGGGCCAGCGCCTTTGCACCCCTGCCGTCGTGCAGGACGCGATTGCCGCCGATCCCCTGGTTGACCACCGCGACATGTTCGAAGCCGGGCGTCTTCTGCAAGCGTTCCGCGAGGTCGTCCGGAAATCTGCGGTCCCCGTCGATCGTGGAGCGGAAACCGTCCGTGATTGAATCACCGAAAGCGACGACGACCCGCGCACCGGCGGCGCCCTCGACCATGATCCCGCTCAGGAAGTAATGGCTGGTGAACTTCTGCTCGACAGGCATGCTCTCCTTGCCGGTGAAATCACCGTCGGACGAAACATAGGCAGTCTGTTGCGCTTCGTAATGGTACGATTGGATCGCGGCCCGGTCCTTGAAATACATACTCACGGCAACATGGGACAGCGGCGCCACCTCGAAATCAATCGGGTCGCTGAAGGCCGGCGCGCCGGGCGCCAGTGTCACGGCCCGCTTGCCGCCGAACGTCACGCCCCGATCCGTCTCGGGCTGGATGGCTCCGCCCTCGCCGGCAAGGGCGACGTGGATCGAATCTATCACGACGGGAACCGACCCGAACTCGTTCGAAAGCCGCAGCCGCAGTCTGTCGCCGCCGACACTCAGGCGCGCGACTTCCCGAACAGTCTGATCGTAGAAGCCCAGCCAAACCGAATCGCTCGGCTGCGTGTTCATCGGACTCGCGGTCCACGTCGTGATCCAGTGCGCCGGCTCCGCCGCCTTCTGGGCCGAGGCGTCGCTCGCCGTCATGGCCACGGCTACGGCCAGCAGGCTCGTCCATATCGCTTTCATGTCCTGCCTCCTTTATCGAGACGCGTCGCGTGTCTGATCACAGCCGAGCGGGATGTCCAGACGTTGAGCCGAACGGCTCATCCCTCCGGCTCCTGTCGCGCTGCAGAGATGTGTGTGCGCCGCTCGAGGACGCGCCGCATCCGGCGTGAACCGCCCATCGGCGGAGGGAGACCGGTGAGGGGAGACGGAGAGCCGCGCCTTCCGCGGGTTATCCACGGCGCGGGGGACAAGCCGGTGCACAGCGGTGGGGATGTTCGCCGTGCGTTCGAGGCGGCGGCATCGGTCTCCGGCCCGATATCTCCGCCGCATGTCATCACAGTCGGGACAGTTCACCACGACGATTGCGAATGGTCAACGCATACCGCTTCTGGTCAATGCTCTTGCCCGCGGCAACGATATATACGTCCGCATAGGTCCACGTACCACGCAAATCATCGCCGAGGTGATTGTCTCTGGTCTTCACCCAGTCAATCACGTTTCGGAAGGTCAAATCTATCTCGATCTCTGTCAGATGGCACTCCATCCGATAGCTATTGCTGATTTCAGCGAGAACCAAGCAACGACGATCATCATTGCTCATTGCCGTCTCTCGACTTCGTTCGCTTCGGCGCGTTCGTGATCGGCGGATGAGCTTGCGCCGC
>JBKPOL010000286.1:0-2766 GCA_046733075.1 Pseudomonadota bacterium
TATAAGAGACAGGGCGTGGACGCATCCTTCGTAAGCGGTACGGGACGCGGCGGGCGGATCACCAAGGGCGATGTCGCGGAGGTGGTCCGCGCGCGCGGCGACAGTCCGTCGGCCGCATCCGCGCAGACGCGAGCGGCGACCGCAGCCGACGCGCGTACCCCCGCATCCCAAACCGCGGGGGCGACGGAAGCGCGCGCGCCGCAGCGCGCGCCTGCGACGATTCCGCCGACCGCCAAGGCGCCGCCGGTTCGACTGCCCACCTCGCTCGGTGCCCGTCCGGAGCAGCGCGTTCCGATGTCGCGGTTGCGTGCGCGGATCGCCGAGCGTCTCGTCGAATCGCAATCGACCGCGGCGATCCTCACGACATTCAATGAAGTGAACATGCAGCCGGTGATCGAGCTGCGCAATCGCTACAAGGACCGCTTCGAGAAGGAGCACGGCGTGAAGCTCGGTTTCATGGGCTTCTTCGTGAAAGCGGCGGTGCACGCGCTGAAGAAATTTCCGCTCGTCAACGCGTCGATCGACGGTCACGACATCGTGTACCACGGTTACTACGACATCGGCATCGCCGTCGGCAGCCCGCGCGGGCTCGTCGTACCGATCATCCGCGACGCCGACCAGCTCTCGATCGCCGACATCGAAAAAGTGATCGCCGATTTCGGCAAGCGCGCGCAGGAGGGCAAGCTGACCGTCGAAGAATTGACGGGCGGCACCTATACGATCAGCAACGGTGGCGTGTTCGGCTCGATGTTGTCGACGCCGATCATCAATCCGCCGCAATCGGCGATCCTCGGCGTTCATGCGACGCGCGAGCGACCGGTCGTCGAGAACGGGCAGATCGTCGTGCGGCCGATCAACTTCCTCGCGCAGTCGTACGACCACCGCATCATCGATGGACGGGAGGCCGTGCTTTCGCTCGTCGCCATCAAAGAAGCGCTCGAGGATCCGGCCAGGCTCCTGCTCGACCTGTGATGGCGCGGCCGTGCGTCGTCCCACGCTGACTGGAATTCGCTGACCACCATGGCGGAACAGCAATTCGACGTCGCAGTCATCGGGGCGGGGCCCGGTGGTTACATCGCCGCCATCCGCGCCGCGCAACTTGGATTCGCGACCGCATGCATCGACGACTGGACGCGAGGCAGCGGGAAGCCGGCGCTTGGTGGAACGTGCACGAACGTCGGGTGCATTCCGTCGAAAGCGTTGCTGCAGTCGTCGGAAAACTTCGCGCATGCCGGCCATGCGTTCCCCGATCACGGCATCCGCGTCGAGGGCCTGACGATCGACGTCGCGAAGATGCTGGCGCGAAAGGACCACGTCGTCTCGCAGAACAACGACGGCATCGCGTACCTGTTCAAGAAGAATCGCATCACGTTCTTCCATGGCCGCGGCGCGTTCGCCGGCCGGGACGGCGACCGGTGGCGCATCACCGTCGAAGGACCCGGCGCGGCGACGATCACCACGCGGCACGTGATCATCGCAACGGGGTCGATCCCGCGGGCGCTGCCGGGCACGGCGTTCGACAACGTGCGCGTGCTCGATAACGCCGGCGCACTCGCGCTTGCAGATGTTCCGAAGCGCCTCGGCGTAGTCGGGGCGGGCGTCGTAGGCCTCGAAATGGGCAGCGTCTGGCGGCGGCTCGGCGCGGAAGTGACGATTCTCGAGGCGCTGCCGACATTTCTGGGCGCTGCCGACGAGGCGGTCGCCAAGGAGGCGCTTCGCGCATTCACGAAGCAGGGCCTTGCCATTCGTCTTGGCGTGAAAATCGAAGCAGTGCGCGTCGGCAGCGACGAGGTGAGCGTTGGCTACACCGACGGAGGCGGCCCGGCGCAAACGGCGACGTTCGACAGGCTGATCGTATCCATCGGCCGTGCGCCGTCGACGGCGGGCCTCGGCGCCACGGTCGTCGGGCTTGCTCTGGATTCGCGCGGGTTCATCGGTGTCGACGACGAATGCCGGACGAATCTGCCGAACGTCTGGGCGATCGGTGATGTCGTGCGCGGTCCGATGCTCGCGCACAAGGCCGAGGACGAGGGCGTCGCAGTTGCCGAGCGCATCGCGGGTCAGCACGCGCACGTGGACTTCAACACCATTCCCTGGGTCATTTACACGTCGCCGGAAATCGCGTGGGTCGGCAAGACGGAGCAGCAACTGAAGGCCGAAGGCGCCGCCTATCGTGCGGGCAGTTTCCCGTTTTCGGCGAACGGCCGGGCACGGGCGCTCGGCGATACGACCGGCTTCGTCAAGCTGCTCGCAGCCGAGAAGAACGATCGCATCCTCGGCATGCACGTCATCGGCCCGCAAGCGAGCGAGCTCATCGCCGAAGGCGTGGTGGCGATGGAGTTCGGCGCATCGAGCGAGGACATCGCGCGCATCTGCCACGCGCATCCGACGCTGTCGGAGGTCACGCGCGAGGCGGCGCTCGCCGTCGACAAGAGAACACTCAATCTCTGAGGCGTATCGCGCGAATGGGGCTCCGGCGCGCGCAGGCATGATCGGGGCCGACGATCCGGGCCAGATCTCCCGCCGCCACGGGGGTCTTATTGCCTATCTCGAACCGCTGCTCGATCAGCGCCGTGCAACGCTCGATCACGCGCAGATGGCGGCGCTCGATCGCCTGCAGCAGCTATCGGACGAGCTTGCCGAGTTCCGGCGAGCGCGCAGCTCGAGACTCACGCGGCTCTTTGCTGCGCCGGACGTTCCGCGCGGCGTCTACCTGTGGGGCGGCGTCGGCCGCGGCAAGACGCTGCTCATGGACAGTTTCTTCGC
>JBKPOL010000287.1:0-12785 GCA_046733075.1 Pseudomonadota bacterium
GACGAAGCGCTGCGCGCGGAGGCTCTCAAGTCGCTCCGTGTCGTCGAGTCGCGCCTCGCGCGCGGTGACGCGGTGGCGCGCGTGTTCTCCGGCCTTTCGCTCGGCTCGATTCTGCTGCTGGCGGCGCTCGGTCTTGCAATCACCTATGGCTTGATGGGCGTGATCAACATGGCGCACGGCGAGCTGATCATGCTCGGTGCCTACGCAGCGTATGTGGTGCAGAACCTCTTCCGCCGCTACGCGCCGGGCGCCTTCGACCTCTACCTCGTTTGCGCGGTGCCGGCGGCGTTTGCGACAAGCGCGCTCGTCGGCATGGCGCTCGAGCGAACCGTGATCCGCCACCTCTATGGACGGCCGCTCGAAACGCTGCTTGCGACGTGGGGGCTGTCGCTGATCCTGATCCAGAGCGTGCGCACGCTGTTCGGTGCCCAGAATGTGCAGGTGGAGAACCCGTCCTGGATGGCTGGGGGCGTCGAAGTGATGACGGGCGTGGTGCTGCCGTGGAGCCGCATCGTCATCGTAGGCTTCGCGGCGGCCGTGCTGCTCGGCATCTGGTTGCTGCTGACGCACACGCGGCTCGGCCTCTTCGTGCGTTCCGTGACGCAGAACCGGGCCATGGCGAGCGCCCTCGGCGTGCCCACGGCGCGTGTCGACATGCTTGCGTTCGGCGTCGGCTCGGGTCTCGCCGGCCTTGCCGGATGTGCGCTGTCGCAAATCGGCAACGTGGGTCCCGATCTCGGACAGAGCTACATCGTCGATTCGTTCATGGTCGTCGTGCTGGGCGGGGTCGGTCAACTCGCAGGCACCGTATCGGCTGCACTTGGACTGGGCGTGGTCAACAAGTTCCTGGAGGCATGGTCCGGTGCGGTGCTCGCGAAGATCGCCGTGCTGGTGTTCATCATCCTCTTCATCCAGAAGCGACCGCAGGGTTTGTTCGCGTTCAAGGGGCGCGCGATTGAGGCCTGAACCGCTTGGGGCCGGCTTCGTGCCACTCGCGCGTTCGCGCGGCTTCGCGCTTCTCGGATCGGCGGCGGGCGCCGGAGCAGCGACGTGGTTCTATGTCATCGCAGCGTTCGTCGTGCTGGTCGCGTTTCCCGTCGGCAACGTCGTCGTGCCGCAAGGCAGCGTGCTCCACGTTTCCGATTATGCGGTGACCCTCGGCGGCAAGATCATGTGCTATGCGATCGTCGCCATGGCCATGGATCTGATCTGGGGTTACGCCGGCATTCTGTCGCTCGGCCATGGCCTGTTCTTCGCGCTCGGCGGCTACGCGATGGGCATGTACTTGATGCGTTCCATCGGACATGACGGCGTCTATCACAGCGACCTTCCGGACTTCATGGTATTTCTCGATTGGAAGGCCTATCCGTGGTATTGGCGCTTCACCGAGCACTTCTGGTACGCCGCCATGCTTGTCGTCCTCGTTCCGGGCGTGCTGGCATTCGCATTCGGCTACTTTGCGTTCCGATCGCGCATCAAGGGCGTCTACTTCTCGATCATCACGCAGGCGCTGACCTACGCGGCGATGCTGCTGTTCTTCCGCAATGACACGGGCTTCGGCGGCAACAACGGCTTCACCGACTTCAATCGGATTCTCGGTTACCCGATCACGGCGCCGGCGACGCGAATCGTGCTGTTCTGCACGACCGGCGCCGTATTGCTCGCCTGTCTCGCACTTTGCCGCGCGCTCGTGTCTTCAAAGCTCGGACGGGTGCTGACCGCGATTCGCGATGCGGAGTCGCGCGTGATGTTCTCGGGCTACAACCCGCTGCACTTCAAGCTGTTCGCGTGGACAATTTCCGCCGTGATCTGCGGCATCGCCGGCGCGCTCTATGTTCCCCAGGTCGGCATCATCAATCCCGGTGAAATGTCCCCGGCGAATTCGATCGAGATCGCCATCTGGACGGCGGTGGGCGGTCGCGGCACGTTGATCGGTCCCGTGTTGGGCGCAGCGGCAGTGAACCTCGGCAAGAGCTGGTTCACGCAGGCCTTGCCCGAGTACTGGCTCTACGCGCTCGGGCTGATCTTCGTCGTCGTGACGCTGTTCCTGCCGTACGGTCTCGCCGGCCTTGTTCGCAGGCGAGCATCGTGAACCGAGGACTCACTTCCGCGCGGCGTGCCCATGAGCCGTCGCGCTCGAATGTCTCCGTCGACGGGCGCATGCTGTCGAAAGCGCTCGACACCTCGCATCGCGCCATCCTGTATCTCGAGGATGTCAGTGTCAGCTTCGACGGCTTTCGCGCGCTGAACCGCCTCTCGTTGACGGTAGACGACGGCGAATTGCGATGCGTGATCGGCCCTAACGGCGCCGGCAAGACCACGATGATGGACGTCATCACGGGCAAGACGCAGCCGGATGAAGGTCGCGTGTATTTCGGGCAGACGATCGATCTCACGCGAATGTCCGAACCGGAGATCGCCGGCGCGGGGGTCGGGCGAAAATTTCAGAAACCGACCGTGTTCGAGCATCACACGGTCTTCGAGAACCTCGAGCTTGCAATGAAGGCGGACAAGCGCGTGGCATCGACGCTGTTCGCGCGGCTCGATTCCGCCGCGCGCGACCGCATCCTGCAGACGCTGGAGCGGATCCGCCTCGTTGCCGATGCGAAGCGGCTCGCGGGACTGCTGTCGCACGGACAGAAGCAGTGGCTGGAGATCGGCATGCTGCTGATGCAGGAGCCCCGGCTGCTTCTGCTGGACGAGCCGGTTGCGGGAATGACCGATGAGGAAACCGTGCGCAGCGCAGAGCTCTTTCTCGAGCTCGCGGGCGAGTACACGCTGATCGTCGTCGAGCATGACATGGATTTCGTTGCGCGCATCGCCGATCGCGTATCGGTGCTGCACGAGGGACGCGTGCTCGCCGAGGGGTCCATGCACCAGGTGCAGCAGCATGAACAGGTCATCGAGGTTTTCCTTGGTCGTTGACGTCCTTCCCCCGCCATGTCCATGCTGACGATCCGCAACGTCAACCAGTACTACGGCGGAAGTCACATCCTGCGCGACGTCAGCATCGATGTCCCAGCCGGTCGGTGCACGGCCGTCCTCGGACGCAACGGTGTCGGCAAGTCGACGCTGCTCAAATGCATCATCGGCCTGCTGCCGATTCGCTCGGGTGCAATCGAGCTCGACGGGCGACCGATTGGCGGTCTGCCCCCGCACGCTCGCGCCGAGCTCGGACTCGCGTACGTGCCGCAGGGACGAGAAATATTTCCGCGCCTCACCGTCGCCGAGAACCTCGAGATGGGTCTAGCCACGCGGAAGCGCGGAAGCGGTATCCCGGGCTTCGTGTTCGAGATGTTTCCGGCATTGAAGGCGATGTTGGGGCGACGGGGCGGCGATCTATCCGGCGGCCAGCAGCAACAGCTTGCGATCGCCCGTGCGCTTTGCATGCGGCCGAAGGTGATGATCCTCGACGAGCCCACGGAAGGCATCCAGCCCTCGATCATCAAGGAGATCGGCCGCGCGATCGAGGCGTTGACCGCAGGCGGCGAGATGGCGATTCTGCTAGTCGAGCAGTACTACGACTTCGCAAAGTCCCTCGCCAACGGCTATGTCGTGCTTTCGCGGGGCGAAGTCGTGGCGCGGGGGGAAGCGTCCGCCATGGAGGGCAACACCATCCGTGCGCTACTCAGCGTGTAACGCACCCATGGACGGGTGAACCTTCGCCGACTGCTCCCACAGGGCCACAATTTCGCGGTTCTCGGGAATGAGCGTCAGGAAGCTCCGCCGCAACGCCGTGTCCGTGATGGCGTCGGCCTCGTGCAGGAGCGCACGATGCGCTTCGATCAGCGCAATGCCGGCGCGCGGGTCCTCTGCGCGGCGCCACACCTCGTGCAGCGTCAGGCGAATGCGATGTTCCTCGGTGCCGACCAGCGCGTCTGCCGATGACACGAAGTCGGCGTCGCCCACATATTCGAGCAGCTCACGCACGGCGCTTTGTGCCATCGCGACGTCGCCGCGCGCCAGTGCTACGCGTGCCTGACCTTCCAGCGCATTGGGCACCTTCGTGGAGAGGTCGATCTCACGCGCGAGCGCCTCGACCCGCTCGAACGCTTGCCGCGCGGCCGTCCAATGACCGAGAGCGAGCTCGGCATTGCCGAGGTTGTGCAGCGCGTCGATCTGATAACGCCGCGAATCTGCGGCGACGAGGATGTCCAGCGCCCCCTTCGCGTGCAAGAGCGCGGCCGCTGCATCGCCTTCGCGCAGCGACAGCTCCGACAGGCCCGCCAACGACCCGCCTTGCACTACCCGGTTGCCTAACGCCTTGTTCAGTTGCAGCGACTCTTCCAGATGCTGCCGGGCCTCCCCGTGAGCGCCGAAGCGTAAATAGCCGACGCCGAGGTTGATCAAGGCCACGGCCTCGCTGCGCCGGTCGCCTGCCTGGCGGCAGTAACCGAGCATCGCCAGGTCGTGCCGCAAACTTGCAGCCTGGTCCCCTTGTTCGGCCGCACACAGTGACATGGCGTTCGCAAGCCGGCTCTGCGCGACCAGCGACCCACGCGCCGTGGCGCGGGCGAGCCCGGCTTCGGCGATGGCAAGGCCCGCGGCCGGGTCGCCCTGGAACGCAAGCGCCTGCGCCAGCCGCTGCATGGCGCGCAGCGCGATGTCCTCGGCCCCGGCCCGCTCGGCCAGTTGGAGCGCACGCCGGGCTTCGCTTTCGGCGCGCGCCCATTCACCCATGCGATCCGCGATGTCGCAGCGCCGCCAGGCGGCCTCGGCGCGCCGGGCATCACCTTCCGCGCCGGTTGGCAACGCTTCGGCGAGCGCCAGCATGGCCTCGATATCTTGCAGCTGGAGATCGCGTCGGGCGAGGAGCTCCAGCGTCCGCTCGCGCGTAGCCAGCAGTCGCCACCGCAACGCGCTGTCATGCGGCGACACCAAAGCCAGCGCCCGCGCCGTGCAATGAAGCGCCTGCTCGTTGGCGAACGTGGCTGCGTGGTGAGCAGCCGCGCGCGCGTAGAACTCGGCCGCGTTCGCGGCGTCGCCGGCCTTCTCGTAGTGCTCGGCAGCAGTCGCGAGCAGACCTTGAGCGCGAGCGCCCGCATGATGCGCCAGCCATTGCGCCGTTCTGGCATGTGCGCTGCGCCTGTCGCGCTTCAGCAAAGTGTCGTAAGTCACCTGATGCAGGATCTGGTGACGAAAGGCGTACTCGCCGACGCTGTCCTGCGCGTCTTCGAGGACGATCAGTTCTCGCCTGCGCAGCGACGGCAGCTGCTCGGCCGCCTGCGCCTCGACGTGGGCGAGCGCCGCATCCCAGAACTTCAAACCAATCACGCTCGCGATCTGGAGCGCCCGGCGCTCCTGAGGGGTCAGGCTATCGAGCCGCGCCTGCAACACGCCGGTCAGGGTCGGCGGCACCGTGAGCGACAGCAGCTTGTCCCCATCGACGCTCCAGGGCTCGCCGATGCGGATCGCACCCTGGTCGATCAGCATCTTCACCAGCTCTTCCATGTAGAAGGGGTTGCCCTCGGCACCGGCCGTGACCAGGTCGCGCAGCGCTGCGGGGACCTGCGGCAGCTTCTTCAGCAGCTCGTCGGCCAGGTCCCGGCTGGCGTGCCGGCCGAGCGGTGCGAGGTCCAGGTGGACCCCGTGATCAGGCTTCGGGCGACGCTCGAACAGCGCTGGACGGGTGAGCGTCAGCAGCAACAACGGCACGTCGCAATCGACCTCGCGCAAGTAGTCGATGAAGTCGAGCGAGGCGTCATCGGCCCAGTGCAAGTCGTCGAGCTGGATGACGAGGGGCAAGCCGCCCTGCAGGCTGATGCGCCGCAGTGCCTGCGCCGCGGCGTTGAAGCCGCGGCTGCGAATCTGCCGCGCGTCGTCGCGGATGTGCCTGACGTGCGGGCTGTCGCCGTAGTCGAGGCCAATCAGGTGGCCGAGCAGGTGCGCATGAGCTTCCGCCTCGTATCTGCCCTGATCGCCTGCGAACAGCGGCACCAGGGCGTCTTCGAACTTGCGCTGCGCTTCCTGCATGCTGTCGCTATCGAGGATCTGAAAGCGCCAGGCAAACAGGTCGCGCAGGACCGAATAGGGCTCCGTGACGCTTTGTGGCGTGGCGCGTGCCTGGAAGATGAAGAAGCGGTCCGGCCGAGCGTCTGCCCAGTTGTTGAACTCGTAGAGCAGGCGGCTCTTGCCGACGCCCGCGTCCGCCACCACGAGTACGCGCTCCAAGCCCGCACCCGGGGCCATGACGCGCTCGAAGGCAGCCTGCAGCGCGTGCAGCTCGGCCTCCCGCCCGATCATGCGAGTCGCCACGCCCTCGATGCCGCGCGTGGCGACGCGGAATGCGCGCGGACGGGCACGCAGGACCAGGTAGGTCTGCAACGGTGCGTCGACGCCTTTAATCGAAAGCGGCGGCTGCGGCTCGACGTCGAAGAGGCCGCGGACCTGCGAATACGTTTCGTGGCTGATGCGCAGGCCGCCCGGCGGCGCGCTCTGCTCCATGCGCGCGGCAATGTTCACCGTGATGCCGTGAATCGTGCCGTCCTCGTCCACGCCGCCACCAAGGAGGACGCCGCCACTATGGATCCCGACGCGAAGATCGAAGAACGGGTGCCCGTGCGCGGCCTGCACTTCCGCGCGGAGCGCCTTGCCGAGATCGAGCAGCGCGACGCCGCATCGCACGGCGCGCTCGGCATCGTCCTCGGCCGCGCGGTCTGCGCCGAAGGCGGCCAGGATGCTGTCGCCGGCGTACTGCAGCACCTTGCCGCGGTGGGCCTCGACCACGGCCGTGCCGCGCGACAGCACACCGTCCATGACCGCGGTGACTTCCTCGGTATCGAGCTGCTGCGAGAGCGAAGTCGATCCCACGACGTCCATGAAGAGGATGCTCACGTGCTTGAGGACCGGGAACTGATGCTGCACGCCGGGTCCTGCGCGCAATGCCGCGAGCCGACCGCGCAGCGGCCCGAGCGCCGCATCGGTGACGGCGTCGCCTAGCAGGGCTCGCTGCGACTCCAGGCCCTGGATGGTGCGTTCCAGTTGCTGAAGCTCTGAGGAGGACATTGGAGGGAAGAATAGCAACGGATTCGTCCCGCCGGGTCGGCACCGTCGCTTCAGCGGCGCCTCGTCGGACGGCACCAGTTTGAACCAAAACACGCGAATGTCGGTCGATCGATCGCTGCCAGGCGGAAGCGTCTCGAATCGCTCTTCTCGTCGACGAAAGGTGGACCGATGACCGCATTCGGGCGAGGCCGGCGCACACTACGCTTTTGCCGGGTCATTTCGTGTTCGGTGCCCGCTCGCAAGCCCGCGCCGACGCACGGCCATGGCTAAAGGCCGGTCGGGCGAATAGCATCATCTACGGTGCGACATTTCTGAGGGGGTACCCATGGAAAACAGCCACCCGCTACGTGACTACACCGTGCTCGTCGTCGAGGACAACCCGGGTGTTCTCGAAGCAACGACTTACCTGCTCAAGGCAGCATTTGGCTGCAGCGTGCTTACCGCGTCGTCGTGTGTCGAAGCACTCGCGCTCATCGAGGAAGGCAGCCACGTCGATCTCATCCTTTCCGACGTCGTGCTTCCCGGAAAGGATGGCCTGGCGCTTGCACGAATGGCTCGTGAGCGCGTGCCCGATCTACCCGTCGTGCTCACGACCGGATGGGAAGACGAGATCGAGTCGATCGTCGAGCGCGGATACGTTGCATTGGTCAAGCCTTACCGCGCCGACCAGCTTGAAGCGGTCTTGACGGAACTACTGTGCACGCCGGTCGTCGCAAGGACGCCAAGGCGCGCTGACGGCGGCGACCTGGACATGGCGTTGCATCCAGCACATGAAACGAATGGGAAGAAGCCATGGCATGCGAGCCACAAGTAGCGGCTCTGCCGCGTCTTGCGGGTCGTAGCTCATGAGACCGACACCGCCTTCTAATCGGTCCTTCGCGCTTCCCTTTCTTCGAACGCCCGATGCATGAGCATGACGCGTTGAGTGTTTCGCATTTGATCGAGTATCTGCGCGGCCGACGTCGTGTCGACATCCCGCAACCGGAGGTCGACGATGCGTAATTGCTGATCTGCGATGCGCTGCTCGCCTTGCACAACATGGAGGCGCGCCTCCTCCAGGCGTGAATTGACCGTTTGCACTCGACGCTTCCCGCAAACACGGTTTCGACGTGGCATGCGTATTCCGTGCCCGATTTCCCGGGCCTGGCGATTCCGGCTCCCTGAACGACCGTCGACATCGGCGTTATTCGCCTGATTGAGTCGATCTCGCCGTCATGCACGATTCGCTTTGTTGCCATTGCCTGCAAGCACCAGGCAAAAGTTGCCGGTGAATGCGCAAAATCGTGGAAACAGGCAGACTGCTGAACGCGCACCAGGCACAGAAAGTGGGCGACCAACTCGCGCCTCACTCTTTGATTCAACGTGGATGGGGTGGGCCCGGCTGGAATCGAACCAGCGACCAAGCGATTATGAGTCGCCTGCTCTAACCGACTGAGCTACGGGCCCGTCGTGCGTTCGGCAGGCGCGACGAAGAAATGCGGAAATGCACGCGGCGAAGTCGACGCGCGCGAAATTATAGCCGTGCAGCTTCCGATCTACTCGCCACGTTCCGCTAGAATCGCCGCATTCCATGCAGCATTACCTGTGGCCGTTGCTACGCCCGCGCTCCGTCGCATTGGTCGGCGCGTCCGAACGGCCACGCTCGCTCGGCCGCACCGTTTACGAGAACCTGATCGCCGGCGGCTTTCCCGGGCCGCTCATCGCCGTCAATCCTGCGCATAGGCGCGTTCTCGATCGGCCGGCATACGCTTCGCTCACTGATGTGGGCGAACCGATCGATCTCGCGATCGTTGCAACACCACCGCAAGCGGTGCTGCGAGTGCTCGATTCGGCAGGCGCTGCGAAGGTCAAGACCGCTGTCGTCATGACGGCACCGGCGGGTGTCGGTACCGACGCCGTTCGTTCCTGGTCGCGCGACGTGGCGGCGGCTGCGCGGCGCAACAGCATCCGCCTCGTCGGTCCGGGCGCCTTGGGTGTCATTCGGCCCGAGGCGCATCTCAACGCCACCTTCTGTGCGCCTACTGCATTACCCGGTCGGCTGGCGCTCATCGCGCAATCGGGTGCCGTCGCAACCGCGATGCTCGATTTCGCGACGCCGCTCGGCATCGGCTTCTCGTGCGTGATCTCGCTCGGTGGCGGCGTCGATGTGGGCTTCGGCGAATTGCTCGACTTGCTGTTGCTCGACACCGGAACGGACGGGATCCTGCTGTACGTCGAGGAGGTGGGCGACACACGCGCGTTCATGTCGGCATTGCGTGCGGCGGCGAGAACGAAGCCGGTGGTCGTCCTCAAGGCCGGCCGTTCGCTGGAGCCGTTGGTCGAAATTGCGCCTGATGCCGTATTCGATGCGGCGCTGAAGCGCGCAGGCACGGTGCGCGTGCAGACGTACACGCAA
Organism: Pseudomonadota bacterium; assembly: GCA_046733075.1. Classification (GTDB taxonomy): domain Bacteria; phylum Pseudomonadota; class Gammaproteobacteria; order Burkholderiales; family Casimicrobiaceae; genus VBCG01. Next base: position 9,401 of record JBKPOL010000287.1, read on the forward strand.
TTGTTCGCGGCGGCGCGCATCCTCGCCAGCGGTCGAATTCCCTCGGGCGATCGGCTCGCGATCGTTTCCAACGGCCGCGGTCCGGCACTGCTTGCGGCCGATCGTGCCGCCCAATACTCGGTGGGACTCGCGCGGCTTGCGACGAATACCGGCGAGAAGCTCGGCGCGCTCCTCGGCGATGGCATCCCTCGCACCAATCCGATCGATGTGCGCGATGCGCCGCCTGACAAACATGCCGCCGCCGTGGCGCTCGTCCTCGATGATCCGAACGTGGATGTCGCCATCGCGCTTCACGTTCCGCGGCCCAATACCACGGGAATGGAAGCCGCCCAGGCACTCGCAGCCGCGACGCAAGGTCGCGCGAAGCCGGTGCTGGCCGCGTGGCTCGGCGCCATCGACCGCGTCGGGGTTCACGCTGCGCTGGAAACGGGTGGCATCTCCGATTTCTTCACGCCGGAGAACGCGGTCGACGCATTGTCGTTCCTTGCGTCGTACCGCAACAGTCAGGCGTGGCTGCTCGAAGTGCCGCCGCCGCAGCCGGAACCCGAACCCTTCGATCTCGTGTCGATGGAAGCGCTGCGCTTGCGGCTTGGCGAGGAGAAGCGCGCTCGTCTGACGTTGAGCGAAGCGCGCGCAGTGCTCGCCACGTTCGGCCTCGGCAAGTTCGCCGTGGCAGACTCGCTGCAACATGCCGAACACGCCGCACGTGCGCTCAAAATGCCCGTCGCGCTCGAGCTCGACGTACGCGACGGAACGGGCGCCAGTCGTATCGTCCGCTTGCGTCGCGGGCTTGCGAAGGCATGGAATGAGTTGCAGGAACATGCGGCGGCCGCGCCACCGGCCGGCTGGAACGGCCACGTCGTCATTCGCGAAGCGCCCCGGGACCACACGACGAAGGGAGTCGCGATGGGGATTGCAACGGACCGGGGCTTCGGACCCGTGATCTGGCTCGGTCCCGGTCACGTGCCCGAAGGACTTGCCCGGCACCGCTCGCTGATGTTGCCGCCGCTGAACGCCCGGCTCGCCGCCGACCTCATTGCGCACGCCGCAGGTGCCGATACACCCGCGCGCCTGCCTGCGACGACGATCGACGTCCTCGTCGATGCGCTCACCCGCATCTCGGCGGTCGCGTGCGCGCTGCCGTGGATACGCTCGCTGGTGCTCGATCCCGTCGTCGTTACCGACAAGCGCGTGTACTTCGGCGGCGCGCGCGTCGACGTGGATCCGCAGCACAAGCTGCTGCGCGGCTATCCGCACATGGCCATCCACCCGTATCCGGTCGAATTGATCGGCAATGTCGTGCTGCAGGATGGCACGACGCTGCACGTGCGGCCAATCCGTCCCGAGGACGCCGCGCTTGAACGCGATTTCGTCAACGGTCTGTCGGAGCAGACGCGCTACTACCGCTTCTTCTATCGTCTTGCGGAACTCACGCCGTCGATGCTCGCGCGCTTCACCCAGGTCGACTATGACCGGGAGCTTGCGCTGGTCGCGCTTTCACCCGCGGCGGAAGGCAAGGCCGGCGCGTTCGTCGGCGTCGCGCGCTACATTGGCAACCCGGACCGCACGAGCGCCGAATTCGCCGTCGTTATCGCCGACGCATGGCAGCGCCGCGGGGTTGCGCGTGTGCTGATGCATGGGCTCATCGTCTGCGCGAAGCGTCGGGGTTTCGAGCGATTGTCGGGAACCATCCTGCGCGTGAATGAACCGATGCTCGCGTTTGTCCGGGGTCTCGGATTTGATCTGCGCGACGATCTCGAGGACTCGGCGCAGGTCGTCGCTACGCTGCACCTGACCTGAAAACTCGTCGCCGCTGAACGGTGACGGTGAGTCGATCATTCCGGATCGCGCGAGCATTGAGCCAGGCGTTCAATGCGAATCGCCGGTACACAGCCGGTACACAATAAGGGTCAGTCGTTCAAAGCGAATCGCGGGCACGCATTGCCTGCGCACCCGCGATGGCGACTTCAACATTCGGCGCGACGTCCCTGCGCCGCGACGTTGCTCCGAAGCTTCCGGACTTCACCGGCCCTTGGTCGTGCCGGCCGTGCGCGTCGCCCCGGCGTTCCCGGAAGATTGCGACGACTTGTTGCTCGACTCGTTGCGTGCCGTCTTTTCGGTCGACTGCGCGAGCTCGAGGTGCTGCTGCAGTGTGGGCAGCGTCGTTGCAGCGAATTGCTTGACGCTCGGGTCCTTCGCGCGGTTCGCTTCCGACTTGAATTCACTGACGTCCTTCTTGTGGTCCGACACCATGTGCTTCATGTACTCACGATCGAAGTCGGCACCGGACAGCTTGTTGAGCTTGTCCATTTCGCGCTGCGTCGAGCGGTCGAGCTCGGTAGGTATATTGACGCCCTTGCTGGTCGCAATCTGCTTCAACTGATCGTTGGCCTTGGTGTGATCGTCGACCATTCGCTGGGCGAACTGCTTCACTTCCGGAGATGCTGCCTTGTCGGCTGCGAGCTTGCCGAGCTGCACTTCGGCCAGGCCCCCTTGCGCGGCCTTCTCGATGAACTTGCGATCGCCGCTCGAAAGGTTGTCCGCACCTTTGTTGGCCGTCGCGTTGTTCGACCCCATTGCGCTCGATCCCGTTGCGCCGGAGCGATTCGTCATCGCGCCGCTGCTGCTGGCGCCACCCGTCGTACCGCCCGCGGTGGCGGCAGGGCGATTGCCGGATCCTGAACTGGTCGTGCCGGGGGCAGCCGTTTGCGCGGATACCGCAGCAGCAATGCAAAACGATACAACTCCCGCGATGCGCGCGGGACCGGAAAAGCGGTTGGTTGACATGTTCGTCCTCCATGATCTCTAAAAAAGGCAGGGGTTGCTGCCGATGCACCGCTGCGACTTTGCTGTAACGCGCGTGGCGCCTTGCGTATCGCGAGCGAATGCTTTGATCTCTGCAATATCTGTGCGGGACAACGAGCGCTGCAATTGCCCCGTATGAATTCGACAATCGCGGGCGAGCCGGGGTCCCCGCGTCACTTTTACCGGCCGCGTTGTCAATCCGCCGCCGAGCCGCAGTTGGGGTCCGTTCGGTATGCGCAATGACTGAGCGGACGTACAAAAAAACGCCCCGGGCATTGCCGGGGCGTTCAACCATCTCTGCAGTAGAACGCGCTATTCGCCTTCCAGGAAGCTTCGCAACTTTTCCGAGCGTGACGGATGCCGCAACTTGCGCAGCGCCTTCGCCTCGATTTGGCGGATGCGCTCGCGCGTGACGTCGAACTGCTTGCCGACCTCTTCCAGCGTGTGATCAGTGTTCATCTCGATGCCGAAGCGCATCCGCAGCACCTTCGCTTCGCGCGGCGTCAGCGTGTCGAGAATGTCCTTGCACACGTCGCGCAGCGAGGCGTTGACCGCGGCCTCCGAGGGCGCGACGGTCGAC
>JBKPOL010000288.1:0-7679 GCA_046733075.1 Pseudomonadota bacterium
CGGCCGTCCTCGTCGCCTTCTTCGCCCTCGTCGCATGGGCGCTCTCGCATGTGTTCAGCGGACGCGCGATGTACCTGCAGATCGGTGCGATGCTCGGCACGCTGATGGCCGCGAACGTGCTCTTCGTCATCATTCCCGGACAGCGCAAGCTCGTCGAAGCGAAGGAGCAGGGCCATGCGCCGGATGCCGTCTACGGGCTGCGCGGCAAACAGCGGTCCGTGCATAACAACTACTTCACGCTTCCGGTGCTGCTGACCATGATCAGCAATCACTATCCGATGACGTTCGGGCACCGGTATGCGTGGATCGTCCTGGTCTGCCTGCTGCTGCTCGCCGCATACGTGCGCCACTTCTTCAACCTGCGCCATCGCGGGCGCACCGCCTGGGTAATACCGATCTCGGCGGCGGTTGCAACGCTTGCACTAGCGATCGTGATTGCGCCTGCGCAGCGTACGGGCCGCGCCGATGTCGCATTCGCCGACGTGCAGTCGATCATCGCCGAACGGTGCTCGACGTGCCACGCGGCTGAGCCGCGCCAGGAAGGTTTTGCCGCTGCGCCGAAGGGCATCGTTCTCGAGACGCCGACGCAGATCGCTGCCAACGCCGCCGCGATCCGGCAGCAGGCGGTGCAGTCGCGGGCGATGCCGCTCGGCAACCTCACGCAGATGACCGACGATGAGCGCGCGCGACTTGGCGCGTGGATCGACGCGGGGGCGCGCACCCGCTAGCACCATCCTGCGGTGCAACGCTGCATGCGATGCCGACCACGCGCTCGTCGATGACCGTGCTCGCCGGTGTTGTGCTCATCGCCGTGGTCGTCTGCCTCGCAGCGTGGTGGGCGCAGGAGCGGCTGATCTTCTTTCCGCAACCGCTTGCGTCGACGGCGCATCTACCTGCGCGAGTCGTCCCGCTCGAGATCGTTGCACCCGACGGCGTGCGGTTGCGAGGCTTCATCCTCCCTGCCGATCGCAGGCCTGCACCGGTGGTGATCTGCTTCGGGGGCAATGCCGAAGAGGCGTCGTGGATGCTCGCCGAAGCGCGCTGGCCGCGCGACTGGACGATCGTCGCGATGAATTACCGCGGCTATGGCGCGAGCGAAGGGACGCCCGGCGAGCGCGCACTGACGTCCGACGCGGTCGCGCTTTTCGATGCGCTCGCGCGACGCGACGACGTCGATGCGCAGCGGATCGTCGTCTTCGGTCGCAGTCTAGGCACCGCAATGGCGGTGCACGTCGCGGGCGCGCGTCCGGTTGCAGGCGCGATACTCGTATCGCCATTCGACAGTCTTGCGGCCGTCGGCCGGCTGCACTACCCATGGCTGCCGGTATCGCTGTTGCTACGGCATCGATTCGACTCCGCGCTGCTTGCAGCGAACATCCGAATTCCGCTGCTCGTGATCGTCGGCGATCGCGATGCAATCGTTCCGCCGTCGCGTTCGCGCGCGCTGTTCGATGCGTGGGCGGGTCCGAAGACGTGGCAGGTGGTGGCAGGCGCGAACCACAATGACCTGGGCGCGTCGGACGTCTTCTGGGATCGCGTCGTCGACTTCCTTGACGCTCGAGCAAAGCATCCGTAGCGCGGTCTTGCGGCGTCAGAACAATTTGGCCTGAACCGGATCGTCGCGTTCCCGGTCCGCTCCCTCGTACGTCCGTTCGTCGCGCCGTGCATCATCGACGCCTGAGCGTTCACTCGTTGAAGCAGAACGCTCGGTGCATGCGGCCGCTTCCTCTTGTGTCGCGTCGATGGGCGCGCACAGCTCCGCGTCGTCGTTGCGCACTGCGTTGACACGCGGCGACACCGGATAAATGCGAAGCGGGCCGGTCCAGCCGCCGAGCAGATCGTCGACGTGCGGCGTCGCCGAGTCGAGCCAACGGCCGTATTCGGATGGAGGAACGATGACCGGTATGCGATCGTGAACCTCGCGCAGCGACGCGGATGCCGCCGTGGTCACGATCGCGCACGTGTCGAGCACTTCACCGTCCGGCGACAGCCAGCGCTCGTAGAGGCCGGCGAGCCCGAACGGATGTCCGTCCGCCATCCCGATGTGCATAGGTTGCTTGCCCGACGGGCTGGCTTGCCACTCGTAGAAGCCGTTGACCGGCAACAGACAGCGATGACGCGCGTACGCATTGTGAAACGCGTAGCGCGACGCGAGCGTCTCGGCCCGCGCGTTGATCATCCGTGCACCGATCGACGGATCCTTCGCCCAGCGAGGCACGAATCCCCAGCGGACGAACGTGAGCTCGCGCTCGCCGGCCGCGTTCAATCGCACGATCGGCACCTGCTGCATCGGCGCGATGTTGTAGCGCGGCGCAACGTCGGGAGGAAGCGGAAGACCGAATGCGAGTGCGAGTGCGGCAGGATGACTCGACAGCTCGTAGCGGCCGCACATCGCTATGCGGATTCGGAAATCGCGTTTTCGGGAGACGTCAGAAGGCGCTGCGCGGTGTTGGCGACCTGCAACGTATCCCAGTACGCGTAGGCGCCAACAGCGGCCGCACCGGCGAGAGGAATCCAGCGACCCGCGGCGTTGCCTGCGATCCGCTGAGATACGGAAAGACCGATGCCCCCGAGCGCGCTGCGCAGCGCGCTGCCGCTCAACTGGCGAATCACGAGACGCTGACTCCCGCGCACCGCCACATCCCGGAGCACGTGGCTTGCGGCGTGCCGGAACAGGCAATAGAGCATGTGCGTGCGCGTGAGCTCCGCGCTGCGGCCGTACACGCCGAAGATGTCGGCGACCATCTGGCGCTGCGTCTGCCAGATCAGGTAGAGATCGGGCAGGAGCGTCATGAATCCGAGCGGTCCGGGCGGCAATGCGAGCGATCCGGAAAGCATGGCTGCACGCTTGGCTGCGCGGCGTGCGATGGCCTTCGCAGCCTTGTCAGGAAGCTCCGCGTGTTCGGTGCTCGGCGCAGGAATATCCGCGAGGACCCGCTCGAGCGCTTCGATGATGGGGCCGTGCCGCTCGGAAGCATCGGCGGCGCTGGAATGGGGAACGAGTGGGTTCTTCATCAATCAGCAAGGCAAGGCGTCATCTGCCCATATGCGGGCGAGATCCCGATAACGCGAGTCTACGCGCTCGCCCGGGGGCGCCGCCGTCGGTCGATTGGGTGCGCGACCCGATTAAAGACGGCACCGCTGCCTTCCGCGGTATCGAGCTACTCCAGGCGCCGCCGTCACGCTGCCCGGTCGCGAAGCAATCGCAGCAACGGAGCACACGCGTGTTCGGAACGTCCGGCGGTGCGCCTCATGGTGAGAAAGTGCACGCCGTGCCGCCAGGACGTGAGCCGTGCGTCGGCGATCTACAATGGCCGATCCCTGTTCGATTGCTTTCGGCCCGCATGCGTATCGGTGTTCCGCGCGAAATCAAGGATGGCGAGCGCCGCGTCGGATTGGTGCCGGCCGCCGTTCGCGCTCTGGTCGACGCCGGGCACGAAATTGTCGTCGAACGCGATGCGGGCCGCGCGAGCGGGTTCGACGACGGGTTGTACGCTGCCGCAGGCGCGAGCATCGTCGACGAGTCGTCCGCCGTATGGCAGTGCTCGCTGATCGTGAAGGTGAAGGAGGTCCAGCGTGCCGAGTACGAGCGACTGGTTCCCGGCACGACAATCTTCGGATTCGCACAGTTGAACCGCGACCCGGTTCTGCTGCAGGCGGTGCTCGACGCCCGTGTAGGGATCATCGCGTCCGAAACCGTTCGCGATGCCGCCAACCGCCTGCCGCTCCTCGCGCCGATGTCCCGCATTGCCGGTCGTCTGGCGCCGCTGGTAGGCGCGCAGGCGCTGCAAACGCAATGCGGGGGCAACGGCACGCTCATCACCGGCGTCGATGAGATCGAAGCTGCGCGCGTTCTCGTCATCGGTGCCGGCAACGCGGGCAGCGAGGCCGCGCGTGTTGCGGCAAGGCTGCACTGCACGGTCACGGTGCTGTCGCGCGGCCAGGCGAGGCTCGCTGCGCTGGAGGATGCGCTCGCGTCGGAGAAACTGCGTGTGGCTGTGGCACGGATCAAGAATACGGAGATCGTCGATGGCGCCGTCGCCGCTGCCGACCTCGTCATCGGCGCCGTGCTCGAACCCGGAACGCTCTCTCCGAAGCTGGTTTCCCGCCGGGCGGTGGGCATGATGCGACGCGGCTCGGCGATCGTGGACATCGGCATCGATCAAGGCGGCATTTGCGAGACCTCGCGGATGACGACGCTGTCGCATCCAACCTATGTCGAAGAGGCCGTCGTGCACTACGCGGTACCCAACATGCCGGCGCTCGTCGCACGGACGGCGACGCTCGCGCTCGCCGCGGCGGCGTTCCCCTATGTCCGCGCGCTCGCCGATCTCGGCATCGCGGACGCGCTGAACGCCGATCCGGGACTCGCGGCGGGCGTGATGGTGTGGGATGGCTCAGTTGCCCACGCGGGCCTCGCCGCCGACACCGGCCTGCGCGCCGTGCGGGACCCATGGCGTTCGCGGTCGAGCCGGCGCGAACACGCAGCTTGATTCGCGCGATGCGTGTCTTTGGATTCGCGGGCTGGTCGGGTAGCGGCAAGACCTCGTTGATCGAAGCCCTCGTTCCAAGGCTCACGGCGGATGGCCTTCGCGTGTCGCTCGTCAAGCACGCTCACCACACGTTCGACGTCGATCAGCCGGGCAAGGACTCCCATCGTCACCGGACGGCAGGGTGCGTGGAGGTATTGGTGTCCTCTGCCGAGCGATGGGCGCTCATGCACGAGCTGCGGGGCGACCGCGAACTGGCGCTTGGGGAAGCGATCGAGCGGCTGTCTCCGTGCGACCTGGTACTCGTGGAAGGCTACAAAAGGGCCAGGATTCCCAAGCTCGAAATCTGGCGTCCCAGCGTCGGCAAGCCGCTTTTGCACCCCGGCGATCCCGAAATCGTGGCGGTTGCGACGGACGTCCCCGGGGACCTTCGTGCGGCGGGAATGCGGGTCTTCGGCTTGAACGACGTAGCCGGCATCGCAACATTCGTCGGGGAACGCGCAGCCGTCTGGCCGCCAGCCGATTGACGCCGGGCGGGCGCCGCGGTACTTTGAACCTGTCCGCCTGACGCCTGCCCAACCCATTGGAGGCGGAAGGCAAGCCCAGAGACTTCGATGATCGGCAAACGTGTACTGACGCTCGCAGCGCTTGCCGCCCTCGCGGCGACTTCGCCTGTTCTTGGGCAGGAGCGTCCAGCATCGTCGGCGACAGGGGGGTTTTACGGTGGCGTCGCGCTTCGCAGCGCCGGCGTCGACCGCCCGGGGGTCGATCTCGGCCATCTTGCCTCGGCATGGGGGCGCTTCGTCTCACCGATCGGCGACGACACGGCCAGCCGCGCGCTCGTGTTCGGCGGGTACCGGTGGGCCAACGACCTGGCGTTGGAAGGGTCTTTCTCAACATCCGATCGGTACGCGCTGCGACCGATGGATTCAGCGCCGCGCGGCGTTGGGTTGTCGCTCAGCACGACGCCCGCGCTCTCGCCGCAGGCGTGGAACGCCGACGTCTACACCAGCTGGTCGTTCCGCAAGAGCTTCGCGCTTTACGGAAGGCTGGGCTATGCCCAGAGCGACACCATCCCCGGGTATGCGCTGGCGGCACTCCCGCCCACCGAGACGCGGCGCCTTCGGGATGGCGTGAACTACGGGCTCGGCATGCGCTACGACGTCTCCCCCGCGCTCGGCCTGCGCCTCGAATACGCGCGGTTCAGCCGTTTCGCCGGAGAGTCGATCTCCGGCCCGCTACCCGAGTCCGACCAGGTTCAGCTGGGGATGCAGTTCCGGTTCTGACGCGCGGCCGTCGTACAGGCCGTCGTACAATAGGGCGCCGGCTTCTGCATGAAGACCGGCGCTTCCGCTTTTGGGGCCTCCTTTTCCTGCCTCATGGCGTCAATCGGTCCAACCCGCATGCGCGACGCTCCCGCCTCGACCCTCGTTTCCGTTCGCATCGTGTATCTCGCGCGTTTACGCGAAGCTTTTGGATGCAGCGGCGAGACTCTGCAGCTTGCCACCGATGACGCGCCCACCGTCGATTCCATCGTCGAGACGCTCATGCGCCGGGGCGGCGCATGGGCCGACGAGCTCGCGCCCGGTCGTGCCGTGCGTTTTGCGGTCAACCAGAAGCTCGTGCGCCGCGCGCAGGCGGTTGCGAACGGCGACGAGCTCGCGGTGTTTCCGCCGGTCACCGGTGGCTGAGGTGCGCGCATGACGGTACGCGTACAGACCGGCGACTTCGACGTCGGCGCCGAGATTGCTCGCCTTCGTTCCGGAGATCGCAGCGTGGGTGCCGTCGCCGCGTTCATCGGAACGGTGCGCGACGTGAACGACGCGGCCGCGATCACCGGCATGACGCTCGAGCACTATCCGGGCATGACCGAAGCCGCGCTCGAAGACATCGTTGCCGACGCACGGCGCCGTTTCGATGTCGCCGACGTCGTCGTGATCCATCGCGTCGGGCCCCTCGTCCCGGGGGATCAGATCGTGCTCGTTGGCGTCACGAGCGCGCATCGCGCGATGGCATTCGATGCATGCGAATTCGTGATGGACATGCTGAAGACGCGCGCGCCGTTCTGGAAGAAGGAGCGCACGCCGGAGGGTGAGCGCTGGGTGGAAGCGCGTGCGAGCGACGACGAAGCGGCGCGGCGCTGGTAGACGCGACGCCGATGGCCAGCACCGCGCTCGTTGCAATCGACTGGGGAACGTCGGCCGCGCGCGCCTACCGGCTGGATGCCGATGGTCGCGTGCAGGACCATCGGGGTGTCCCGCTCGGCGTCAAACACGTTCGTGACGGACGCTTCGAGCCCCCGCTCGCGAAGCTGCTTGGCGACTGGCCAGTCGATACTGTGCCGCGAATTGCATGCGGGATGATCGGCAGCCGCCAGGGCTGGGTCGAGGCGCCGTACGTCGATTGTCCGGCCTCGTTGACGGCGCTCGCAGATCGCATCGTGCAGGCGCCGCAGAACGCGTTGACGATCGTCCCGGGGGTAATGACACGCGACGCGGCCGGCATCCCGGACGTGATGCGGGGAGAGGAAACGCAATTGCTCGGCGCCGTCGGTCCCGACGAGCGCGTTCTCGCGGTTCTGCCCGGCACGCATAGCAAATGGGCACGCGTCGAGCATGGCCGGGTGGTGGACTTCACCACGTTCATGACGGGCGAGCTCTACGGCGTATTGATGGACCACAGCATGCTCGGCAGGCTCGCGGGCAACGAGCCGGGCCGGTTCGTGCGCGATGCGTTTTCGCGCGGCGTGGCGCGGGGCTTGGCCGAAGGTGCGCTGTCGCACGACATTTTCGGTGCGCGCACGCTGTCGCTGTTGGGCGAATTGCGACCGGAAGAAGTGGCCGACTGGCTGTCGGGACTGCTCGTCGGTCGCGAGCTTCGGGGCGCACGCGTATGGGCGGTACGCGCGGGCATCGATCCTTCCCGCGTGCGGATCATCGGATCCGATGCGCTCGCCGAGCGCTACGAGCTGGCAATGGCCGACGTCGGCATGCTCGCCGAACGTGGCATAACTGATGCCGCCGCGCACGGTCTTTGGCGAATTGCACTGCGCGCGGGAATCGTCCCGGCGCGTGTCAGCGCATGAGCGAACGTAATTTGGCCAATTGCTTTGCGCGCGGGGACGTCCCGGCGCGTGTCAGCGCATGAGCCAACGTAATCGGCCGGCCCGGCCCTGTCTCTTATACACAT
>JBKPOL010000289.1:0-2644 GCA_046733075.1 Pseudomonadota bacterium
GCGTTTCGCCGGCGATCGCCGGGCAGCGCGGTTCGGGCGACGAGGCCGTCTCGCTCCATGAGATCCACGAGCGCAACTGTCGCCGTAGCGCCGATCTCGAGCAGGTCCGCGAGTTCGCACTGCATCAGCGCGCCCCCACGACGGGACAGCCAGAGGAGCGCCTGCCACTGCACGCGCGTCAAGCCGAGTGGTCTCAGCCGGCGATCCATTTCCTCGCGCCAGCCCTTCGACAACCCGTGAATCAGAAGCGCGAGCGACTCCAGCCGGTCCGACGGCAACCCAACAGCAGCCGGACCGCGCTCGGGTGGGTTCGTTTGTACATGACTTGTTCGCATGCGAAATATTATTGGGGAGGCTCGCGTGGCTTCAACCGACACGCACCGGCTCGCGTGCGACAATCGCGGTCCGATCCTGCAACCTTTACCCAGCATGTCCCAAAAGTCAGCCCAGACGACGAAACGTAGGCAGAAGCGCAACGCGGGCGCCGATGGACGCGCCAAGCGAACGAATCGCAAGGCGACCGGAGGCGGGCCGAATGCACCCAAACGTTCGACCTCGAAAAAGACAAAGAGCATGGCGAGCGCAGCTACCGGAAAGCCGGCGACCTCGAAGCGCAGGAAGAACCCGTACGTCGTCCGCAATTCACCGATCCACGGCCGCGGCGTCTTCGCGGCACGCCTCATCCGCAAGGGCGAGGACATCATCGAATACCGCGGCCGCCGCATCTCGACCGAAGAGGCCGACGAGTTGCCGGACAGCGACCCCGACAATCCCTTTCACACGTTCCTCTTCGAGCTGAACGACGGTCGCGTGATCGACGCCGCGCGCGGGGGCAATGCGGCGCGCTGGATCAACCACAGCTGCCAGCCGAACTGCGAGCCGTACGAGGACGAGGATTGCCGCGTGTTCATCGCGGCGAAACGTACGATTCGTGCCGGCGAGGAGTTCGGATACGACTACAAACTGAACGTCCCGGGCAGGCGATCAGCGCGGATGCTCGCCAATTACGCGTGCCGGTGCGGCGCGCCGCGTTGCCGCGGAACGATGGTCGATCCCAAGAAGAAATAGCTCAGGCGAGGCCGCTCATGCCTGCCGCGGCTGCCGCGAGCAGGACCCACATCGGATTGAGGCGCGTGAACGCGAGCGCGGCCGTCGCAAGCACCGTAAGCGCCACTGCGCCGAGCGTATGATCCGCGGCGCGTGCGACCGTGTAGCCGCTCGCCATGATGAGCCCGATGGCAACGGGCGCAAGCGCGCGCTGAATCACCACGCGGAGCTTTGACTGCTGCAGGCGATCGGCCCACTGCCACGCAACGTAGCAGGCAACCGAGGACGGACCGCACACGGCCAGCGTTGCGACGACAGCCCCGGCAACCCCCGCCACTTTCCATCCGACGAGCGCGACAATCATCGCGTTGGGTCCGGGCGCGAGCTGCGCGAGGGCAAAGAGCTCCGCGAATTCCGCGCTGGTCATCCAGCCTTCCACGTCGACCACCACTCGATGGATCTCCGGCAGGATCGCGTTGATGCCGCCGATCGCGACGAGCGACAGCGCGCTGAAGCGAAGAGCGATCTCGGCAATGACCGACGTGCTCATTTCCGATCCGCCGGCTTCGTCGCCCGCGCGGCGTGCCACTCCGCGGCGATCGCAACGCAGATCAGCACGGGGATCACCCAGAGCAGCGGCCATTGCAGCACGCCGACGAACACAAAGGCAGAGCCGCCCGCCAGCATTCCACGCACCGGTGGCCGAGTCTGGATGAGGAGTCGCAGTGCAGTGCCCAGGATCAGGCCGGCTGCCGCTGCGGAAGCACCCGCAATCGCGTTACGCGCGAGCACGTCGTGCGCAAGCGACGCATAGAACATGGCGATCAACAGCATGAGGCCGACAGGAATGAACAGAATGGCCGTCAACGCGATGACCGACCCCGCGAGTCCCTGGCAGCGCGCGCCGATGATGACCGCCAGATTCACGACATTAGGACCGGGCAGCACCTGGCAGAGGCCGATCAGCTCCGCGAACTCGCGGTCGTCGAGCCAGCCGCGCTCATCGACCATCACGCGCCTCGCCCACGGCAGGACGCCGCCGAAACCGAGCAATCCCATCTTGAGAAAGCCCGCGAACAACGCGCCACGGCTCACGCCTGCAAGCGGCGATCCGACAGTCGGGGATCGTGGAATCGGCATTGACGCGGAAAGTCGCGATTCTAGTGGTTCCCGCGGAATCGCGGATGCGCATTGCTCTTGTGCGATCGGCCCGGCACAATCGCTCCGCTTTCAATCCAGGGAAGTCCGTCCGCTGCATGAGCCGCAAGAGAACGTCGTCGCCGTCTGGGCGTACGATCGTGCTGGAATACGAATCCAAGGTTCTCGCGGACAATGCGCTCGGCGACCCGCATGTGCGCAAGCTCGGCGTGTGGTTGCCGCCCGGCTACGATGCGGGCACGATGCGCGGACACAGCACCGGTCGCGGCCAGCGCTACCCGGTGCTGTTCGACTTCGTGGGATTCACGGGCTCGGGACTCGCGCACCTCAACTGGCGACCCTTCGACGAGAACGTTCCTGAGCGCATGGCCCGCCTCGTCGCCGAGCGGAGGATGGGGCCTGTCATCGTGGTCTTCCCCGACTGCTTCACCTCGCTCGG